>JAGGDZ010000060.1 GCA_024648655.1 Chloroflexota bacterium
CCAGAGCCGACACCGGAGCCTACGCCCGAAGCCACGCCGGAACCGGAAGCGCTAACGGCCACGTGGTCGCCGCCGGCCTCCCATGACGGCACGGATTTCACCTTCCCTCTGTCGTTCAACAAGCCGGTGAATCTCAGCTTCCGCAACTTGCGCGATGTGATAATCGAAGCTGACGGCGGCAGTGTGACCAAGTCCAAGCGTGTGCAGAAGGGCAGCAACCAGAACTGGAACGTAACGATCGTTCCTGATGGCACGGGAGACATCACGCTGCGCCTCAATGCCCGCGGGTCCTGCGGAGATAAGACTGCTATCTGCTCGAAGGACGGCGAGCTGCTCAGCGCCGGTCTGACAAACACCGTACCCGGGCAGTAGCCGCGCGATGTCGATCAGATCCGAGCGTGCGGGTTAGGCAATTTCCTTCCGTAGGGGCGAATAGGTATTCGCCCCTACGGCATATTTCAATCTTATGGAGAAGATAGCAAGCGGTACTTACCCAGACGGTATGGCGGTATGGCGGTATGGCAAAGGAGCATGACATCCTGGTGGAGGAACTGCCTATAGAGGACGAAGACTAGGCGATTAACCTTCTCTTAGTTCCCGATTGCGGCTAAATCGCCTCCGCCAGCAGTTCCACAAGGTGCTTCCCCTTCTTCCCGGTGCCCTGCTCCACCTGCTGACGGCACGACACCCCCTCCATCACAAGCTCGAAGTCGCCCTTCTGCGCCCGTACTGCCGGGAACAGCGACATTTCGCCGATGCTCATGGAGATGTCAAAGTGCTCCTTCTCAAGCCCGAATGATCCTGCCATCCCGCAGCATCCCGTCTGAATCTCGCGCGCCTCGCAGCCCGGTATAGCGTTCAGCACCTGCATAGCGGCCCGTGTTCCTACCAGCGCTTTCTGATGGCAATGCCCGTGGAACAGCACCGTCCCCGGCGGCTTCGAGTACTTTGGAGACGCTCCATGCCTCTCCTGCGCGTACAGCAGGAACTCTTCGATCAGCATAGTGTTATTGGCAATCGCCTTCGCCTTCTCGTCGCCGCCCAGCAGGTCCTCGTACTCGTCGCTGAAGCTGAGAATGCAGCTCGGCTCCAGCCCTACCAGTTTCGCGCCCTGCTCGACGAGCGGATACACGCTGTCAACATTCGCCCGCGCGCTCGCCTTCGCCTTGTCCATGTACCCCTTCGACAGCATCGGACGACCACAGCACCCTACATCCGGCAGTACCACGCGGTAACCAAGGTGCCGCAGCACCTTCACCGCCGCAATGCCGAGTTCCGGATGGTTGTAGTTTGTGAAGGTATCAGGGAACAGCGCCACCGTGCCGTGCATCGCGTCCGATGCTGGCGACCCACCCGACGCCCTGAACCACTGCCGGAAAGTTTGGCTCGCCAGCATCGGCAGCTCCCGCCGCTTATCGATGCCCGCGTACCGCTCCATAATCTCCTTGCCGATAGCGGACTTCAACGGCAAGTTCGTCAGCGGCGCGAAAGGCGACGCCAGCTTGTTGAAGAACGCCACATTGCCCATCAGCCTGTCGCGCAGCGAGTATCCGTGCTTCTTCTTATACTTGTCGATGAACTCGTACTTCAGCTTAGCCATGTCCACATTGGACGGGCACTCCGCCTTACACCCCTTGCATTCGAGGCACAGGTCCATCACAGCCATCATCCGCTCACTCGTCAGTGACTCGGCCGGCAGCGCGCCCGACATCGCGCCACGCAGCGCATTCGCCCGCCCGCGCGTCGAATGTTCCTCGTCCCGCGTGACCATGTACGAAGGGCACATCGTCCCGCCCAGCACCTTTCGGCAAGCCCCCTGTCCATTGCACATCTCTATCGCATGCGCGAAGCTGCCTTCTTCCTTGTACGCGAACGCAGTTTCGATCTCCATCGGCTTGTACTGCGGGCTGATACGCAGACTGTTTGTCATCGACGGCGAATCGACAATCTTGCCAGGGTTCATTATGCCCTGTGGGTCGAACGCCCGCTTCACATCGCGGAAGGCGTCATATATCCGGCTGCCGAACATCTTCTCGTTGTAAGGGCTGCGAACAAGCCCATCACCGTGTTCGCCGCTCAGCGACCCGCCGTACTCCAGCACGAGGTCGCTTATCTCGTCCGATATGGACACCATTTTGTCCACCTCGGCAGAGTCCTTCAGATTAATGAGCGGACGGATATGCAGGCAGCCCACGCTCGCATGCCCGTAATATCCCGCCTCGGTGCCGTGCGCCTGCACAATCTCGTCGAACCTCTTCACGAACTGCGGTAGCTTCTCCGGCGACACCGCCGTGTCCTCCACGAACGGCAGCGGCTTGGCATCCCCCGGCACATTCATCATCAGACCCAATCCCGCCTTCCGCACGTCCCACACCTTAGCCTGGTCCGACGGCTTAATGAGGCGAGGCATCGCGTAGCCCAGTCCTTCGCGCTTCACGCGCGCCTCCAGCCGTTCCAGCTTCGCAATCAGCTCAAGATCGCTCTCCGCGATGACTTCCACAACCAGCAGCGCCTCCGGTTCACCCTCGATGAAGTCGGTGATGCGCGAGTACGCCAGGTTGCTCTGCGCCTGCTTGATTATCATGCTGCCGATGAGTTCGACGGCGGCCGGCTCAGTCTCCAGAGTCGCGACTGTCGCTTCCATCGACTCGATGAGGTCATTGAAGTGTATGACCGACAGTGCCCGTAGCTTGGGTTTCTTCACAAGCTTCAGCTTCGCTTCGGTGATGGTAACGAGCGTACCTTCGGACCCGACCACGAACCGCGCCATGTTAAAATCGCTTCCGCCCACGAATTCGTCGAGGTTATACCCTGACACCCGCCGCTGAATCTTCGGATACCGCGCCAGTATCTCATCGCGGTGCGCTTCGCCTATCCCGAACACCTGTCGGTAGATGTCCCCCTCAAGGTTCTCGCCGCGCATCTTGGCTTCGAGCTGCGCGCCGTCCAGCGCACCGAAGTGCGCCCTATCGCCGTTTGACAGCACCACATCCAGAGACTCTACATTATCGACTGTCTTGCCCCACATGATGGAGTGCGCGCCGCATGAGTTATTGCCCAGCGCGCCGCCCACATTGCCGCGGCTGCTCGTGCTCGGGTCCGGCGTGAAGAACATCCCACTCGACGCAATCTTGTGGTTCAACTCGTCCAAGATAATGCCCGGCTGAGTCCGCACCCAGCCCTCTTCTTCATTCACCTCAAGCACATCGCGCATGTGCCGCGAGAAGTCCATGACGATGGCATTCGCCACCGTCTGTCCTGCGAGGCTGGTGCCACCGCCGCGCGGAAGCACGGGGAGATTGTAGCGGTGCGCGGTCTCCAGCACGGCAATTACATCATCCGCGGTCTTTGGCAGCACCACGCCCACAGGCTCGATCTGATAGATACTCGCATCCGTGCTGTACAGCATGCGCGTCATCTTGTCGAAGCGCACCTCGCCACTGACGCTGCGCCGCAGGTCCTCTACGAGTTCCCTAGTGTCCGCCTCAATCGCCTGTGTTGCCATTCTGCTAATACTCCAAACCCTGTGTGACAGCAAAAATGCCTGCTTCACAGCATAACGCTTTTGGCAGGCATATTCAAAGAAATTCGCCACTTCAACGCAGTGATTAAGACCGGTTATTCAGACACGAAACTCTACGCCAAGAAAACCACTCTTCGCCCTCATCCTACAGGCAGTCCGACCGATTGCCGGCTCACATCATTGCCATATAGTCGGCGATGTGTCAACATAGCGGGTAGATGAAACTTCCGAATGCCATCCTGACAATGCGACATGTGCATGGGAACTTGGAGGAAAATTTTGCGACCAAACATCGTTTTCGCATTCGCTGATGACTGGGGCAGGTATGCCAGCGCCTACCGGAACCAACCCGGCGAAGGCACAATCCACGAACTCATCGAAACTCCCAATTTCGATCGAATCGCAGAAGAAGGGGCGCTATTTCTTAACGCGCATGTGCCCGCTCCAAGTTGCACCCCGTGCCGAAGCTCCGTACTCTCAGGCAGGTACTTCTGGCAGACGGGGCAGGGAGCAATTCTATTCGGCGCCAGCTGGGACGAATCCATACCGACTTACCCTCTGATTCTGGAAGAAGCCGGTTACCACATCGGGTACACATACAAGGTCTGGTCGCCCGGGCATTACTATAACGCTCCTTATGGAGGAGACCGTACCGCTTATGAGTCCGGCGGCATCAGATTCGACTACTTCTCCGAGGAGGCCACCGGACGACTGGATAGTTTATCGGTTGCCGATGCAAAGCAGGAGCTATTCGACGAGGTAAGGACCAACTTCGATAGTTTTATAGCAGCCAGACCTTCCGATGAGACCCCTTTCTGCTACTGGTGGGGCCCCACCAACACCCATCGAACCTGGGAGCGGGGTTCCGGGAAGAACCTCTGGGGGCTGGACCCCGATGACCTGAAAGGTCGCATGCCGGAGTTCCTCCCTGATGTGCATGACATACGAGAGGACTTCAACGACTATCTCGGTGAATGTCTCGCCTTCGATGCAGGATTGGGAGTGATTATTGAACGCCTGGAAGCGATCGGGGAGCTGGATAACACCCTGATTGTCGTAAGCGGTGATCACGGCATTCCCGGATTCCCGCGGGCAAAGTGCAACCTGTATGACATCGGATCGGAAGTGGCTTTGGCAGTTCGCTGGCATGGACACGTGTCGCCCGGTCGCGTCGTCAGCGACTTCGTGAACCTGATGGACCTCGCTCCCACGTTCCTTGATGCCGCAGGTGTGGAACAGCCCTCCGGTATGACAGCCAGCAGCATGATGCCATTGCTTGAGTCCACCGAGAGCGGACGCATACAGGAAGGCCGGGACTTCGTTGTTTCCGGTCGGGAAAGACATGTCCTCTCCAGGGAGGGCGCTCTTCCGTATCCTATGAGGGGTATCCGCACGGACGATTTCTTGTACATCTACAATTTCGAGCCGGATCGCTGGCCTGCGGGAGATCCCGGTGGTATGGACGATGACAAAGCGGAGCCGCCGACGCTGGAGGCAGATTTTAGGTCAGCAACTCGGTACGTGTACGGGGATATTGACCATGGCCCCACCAAAGTATGGATGA
>JAGGDZ010000286.1 GCA_024648655.1 Chloroflexota bacterium
TGATCTCTCCTGGCTCTCCCGGTGTCCCGGTCATAATCACGTCTCCCGGGTCAAGGGTTACCACACTGCTCACGAACTCGATGATTCGCCGGCAGCCATGCGCCAAGTCGTCCGTATTCGACTGCTGAATCACCTCGCCGTTCACACGACCCGTCAGCAGCAGATTATCCGGGTCCAGCCCCGTAACCACAAACGGCCCAATAGGGCTGAACGTATCGCAAGACTTAGCCCGCCACCATGACAGGTCGCCCCGCTGCCAGTTCCGCGCGCTCACATCATTTCCGCACGTAACCCCCAAAACATAATCGAATGCATTCTCCTGCGTCGCCCTGCGGCAAGTCTTCCCGATAACCAGCGTCAGCTCAGCCTCTTCCTCGACCAGTACACCCTCTTCGAGCGCCTCTCGCGGAATCACAATGGGATCATCCGGCCCCACCACCGACGACTGCGTCTTGAAAAACGGCTCCGGCACCTTCGGCAGTTCGATGTCGCCCCCTACCAGAGACGCCGAATGCGCCAGGTGGCTCACATAGTTCCGCCCGATAGCGATAATCTTACCCGGCATCACCGGCGCAAGAAGCCTTACATCCGACAGCGCCACCGAGTTCCCCGTCCGTTCGTACTCCTCGTAAGGCGCCGCCGAAATCTCTTGCACATCGTCCCCTTCGACAATCCCATACGACACCCCGCCGTCATGCTCATACCGCGCATACTTGGTCATATTCCGTTAATCCTCCTGAAATGTTCGGATGTCTCGATTCCCGCCCAACATCATACCATTCCCCATCCGTCCCTTGCACACCGCCTTTGGGACGGTTACTTTGGGACGGATATAGATTGCCTAGTGGCTAAGACCTAGTGGCTAAGACCCAGTGGATAGGATAATAAGGGCGCGAGTTGTAAAATATCGAGCATGAGTATTCGAGAAGCGACAATTGATGAACTGGTGGAGCGGTATTCGGCGCTGCTGTTCGATGCCTATGGCGTGCTGTCGTATTCGGTGGGAGCGCTGCCGGGCGCGGTGGAGCTTATCGACAGGCTGAATCGGATGGGGAAGCCGTACTATGTGCTGACGAATGACGCTTCCGCGCTGCCGGAGAGCCGGGCGGCGAGATTCCGCAGGGTGGGACTGCATGTGGATGTGGAGCGCATCATCACTTCGGGCAGTCTGCTGAAGGGATATTTCGCGGAGCATAGTTTACAAGGCGCGCGGTGTGCTGTGCTGGGCACCGAGGACAGCGCAGAGTATGTGCGGCGCGCGGGCGGTGTCGTGGTCTCTGCGTCGGACGGGTTCGATGTGATGGTCGTTGGGGATCAGTCAGGGTTCCCGTTCGTGGAGAGTGTGAATACGGCGCTGACCGCGCTGTTTCAGATGATCGATACAGGGAACGCGCCGCGCCTTGTGCTGCCCAATCCCGATCTGGTGTATCCGGATGACAGAGGGTTCGGAATGGCGAGTGGGAGTGTGGCGCTGATAATCGAGGCGGCGCTGCGGCAGAGGTATCGGGGGCGCGAATGCCTGCGGTTCGAGCGGCTGGGGAAGCCTAATGGAGCGATCTTCGCGGAGGCACAGCGGCGCAGCGGCACGCGGGACATGGTGATGCTCGGAGATACACTGGACACGGATATAAAAGGGGCGAACGCGTTCGGGATCGATTCGGCGCTGGTCGCGGGTGGCGTCACACTGTCGGACGGCTTGGCGGCGGCGGCGGATACGCCGACTTACTGGGTGCGAGGGTTGGCGTGAGCTAACATCGTTGGACAGGACGGACGGAATGGGGATAGGATAGCGGGGGTTTCGAGGACGAATTACTCTTTTGAGGGATGTTGAATGATAAAGAACTTTTCCGTGCTGTATGTGGGAAATATCGACCTTGAGAACGTGGGCAGCGATGGCACGCCCTCGGACGATAGGCGGTATCCCAACGAACGGCTGATGCAGAGTATGGACACTGCCGAGCAGGTCGCCGGGCTGATGGACGAGCTGGGCTATTACGCGCTGTGGATGGCAGAACATCACTTTCAGCGGGAGGGGTATGAGTGCATACCGAACCTGATACTGATGGGGACGCATCTTGCGGGTCGGACGAAGCGCCTCAAGTTCGGGTGCGCGTTCAATATCGTGCCCATGTGGCATCCTATACGGCTGGCTGAGGATTACGCTATGGCGGACATCCTGACGGACGGGCGCATCATCTTCGGCGTGGGGCGAGGCTACCACAGCCGCGAGGTGGAGTCGTTCGGGGCGCCGGTCATCGACAATGACGCGAACCGAGAGCTGTTCGAAGAGCAGATGGAGGTGATATTCAAGGCGTTCGGCGAGGAGGCGTTCTCGCACAGGGGAAAGTATTTCACCATACCGCCGGACGTGGAGTATCGAGGGTATGACTTGAAGGAGGTTACGCTGGTGCCACGTCCGAAGCATACGCCTGTCGAGATGTGGCAGCCCATCGTGAGCGGAAGGACTATCGACTTCATCGCGCGCAACGGGATCAACGGCGTTGTCGGGCTGACGGGAGAGACGCTCGTCGAGGGCATTTTCGATCAGTACAGGGACGCCAACAGGAAGTACGGCCGCGAACTTGAGCTTGGCGAGAATCTGGCGCTCGAGGTGGGGTTTTACATCGCGGGCAGCCGCGAGGAGGCGATGAACCGTCTGCGTCCCTATCACGACGAGCGGTATAAGTGGTTTGCGCCCTTCGGATTCGTGCGGTACGCGGATGAGCAGGGGCGCGTCTGGGGGACGCCGGGGGCGCCGGCGCGAACGCCGTTCATCGAAGACGGCGTGCAGCAGAGGGCGTGGATATGCGGGACGGCTGATGAGTTCGTGGAGTTTCTGCGGGAGTTGGAGGCGAAGTATCCGGGCTTGGAGCACGTGATGCTGCACTGGGCGGAGGGTATGCCGCGCTCCGAGTTCATGGAGCAGCTGCGGCTGTTCGCCGAGGGCGTGATGCCCGCATTCCGCGGCGACTAAACGGACTAAACGATGAAGCGCCAAGCGATCAAATGAAGACGGCGAACGGACAATGGCGAGACCGATGCAATGCAGATGCAGTGCAGATGAGTGGCATTGAATGAGCGTTAAGAGGGCAATCATGGCAAGGAACACAGAGCCTAGCGCGAACAATGCGCTCGCGTGGCTGTTGAAAGGGATGATGCATGGGTGCGATGTTCGCAGCGAGAACACGCGGGTTATCGACGGCAAGCCGGGTTTGCAGCCGGACATAGTTGTCGCGGCAGGGGATCGGGCGCCGGTCGTGATAGAAGCGGAGTTCATGCCGGCGCGCACTGTCGAGGAGGAGGCGCGCGACAGGCTGGGTCTGCGCCTTGCCGGTGGAAGTAACTTGGCGGGCGCAGGCAAGAAGATCGAGGCGGTGATTGCGCTGCGTTATCCGGAGGATACTGCGGAGGCTGATAATCTGGATGAAGCGGTTGCGGGAGTGCGGCTCTCCTATTGCGCGCTGACAGATGACGGCGAAGAAGGAATAGAGCGATTCCCTCAGAGTGGTTGGCTGGAGGGTTCGGTCGCGGATGTGGCGGAGCTTGCGCGGCTGTTGTCCGTGCCGCAGTCGGCGGTCAATGCGGCGGCGGCTGCGTTCGAGAGGGGCATAGACAGCGGCGCCGGGCTGCTGAAAACTGTTGCGGAGACTCGGCCCGGCATCACGCGCGCGATCGCCGATCTGCTGGGCATGTCCGATGTGCCGCAGACCCATCGGATGGCTTGCGCCATCATCGCCAACGCGATGGTCTTCCATGACCGAATCGCGGGGATGCATCCGGGCATCAAGACGCTGGACATCGTTTGTGGGCGGGGCGCTGCGAATCCGCAGGCGAACATCGTGCAGGCGTGGAAAGACATCCTGGCTATCAACTACTGGCCCATATTCGCCATTGCGCGGAAGATCATCAAGCAGATGCCGACCAGGGAAGGGACGCAGCTCATCGGGTTGCTGCAGTACGCGGCGGGTGAGGTGGCGTCCAGCGGCATGAACGTGGAGCACGACCTGACGGGGCGCGTGTTCCAGCGGCTTATCGCAGACCGCAAGTACCTGGCGACATTCTACACGCTGCCGGCGTCCGCTGCGCTGCTGGCGCGGCTTGCCGTGGAGAAGCTGCAAGGCGTGGACTGGTCGGACGCAGACGCTATCGGCAGGCTGCGCGTGGGAGATTTCGCGTGCGGCACGGGCGCGCTGCTGTCGGCGGTGTACGAGCAGATCGCCGCGCGACACGAGCAGGCGGGCGGCAACCCGTCTGCGCTGCATCGCGCCATGATGGAAGACGTGCTCTACGGCTGCGACGTGATGCCCTCGGCGCTTCACATCACCAGCTCCACGCTCTCCGGCAGAGAGCCGAATGTGAGCTATGACAAGTCGCGCCTCTACGGCATGCCATATGGCAGGCAGCAGGACGGAACGGTTGCGATAGGCTCGCTGGAGCTGCTGCAATCGTCGGAGGTGCAGCCGCTGTTCAACATGAGCGACCCTGTGATACGCACCGGGAGCGCAGGCGAGGAGACAGCAGAGCGCGTGCAGGCGGACATACCCGACGAAGGCTTCGACATCGTGATAATGAACCCGCCTTTTACGCGGGCGACCAATCATGGGGGAGCGCATGCCAATGTGGTCAATCCTGCGTTCGCGGCATTTGACGCAAGCAAGGCGGACATGGATGCGATGGGCAAGCAGATGAGAGAGCGAGGCAAAGGTACATGCTACGATGGCAAAGCGGGGCTTGCTTCCGCGTTCGCAGCTTTGGCGGATCTAAAATTGAAGCCGGGCGGTGTATTTGCATTCGTGCTGCCGTTGTCTTGTTCCGTGGGTGCGTCCTGGCAGAAGTTCAGGAAGATGCTCATGACTGACTATACGGACTTGCAAGTAGTGAGCATTGCCGCCAATGGGAAGGATATGTCGTTCTCGTCGGATACGGGGATGGCTGAGTGCCTGATAGTGGCTCGGAAGCTCAATCGCAA
>JAGGDZ010000106.1 GCA_024648655.1 Chloroflexota bacterium
AGCGCCATCTTTTTATGATGGCATAACGTTTGATGCATTATGTAAAAGTGTCGGCAGAACATACCATCACCAGCTTGCGATGTCAACCGGTGGTTGCGCGGTTAACCGTCCCAAAGGCGGTGTGGAGTTTCGGGAGGTGTACTTCGGAGAAGAGGCGAACAAGTCTATCAAAAGGTAAGTGATCACCTTGTCATTGGGGATGTGGACTTCACTCTCGATGGTCCGCGCTCGCCGTCCATGTCCTTCATTGATGGCATAATTTCCAAGCTTGTCATCAATGACCAGTTGGACAGAGTAACCTTTGTCACAGACAACGAAAGAACCTTGGAGAAACTTGGCACTATCTCGGGATTTCGAGACACTCCAATATACTATCGTTCGTCTGAGCAGGTAGGGCGCATGCCGGTTCCCATTGTGGAACTGGCGTAGGGTTCTTTCCGCCTAACACGCCGCCGTCTCACGCATCCTACGGCGCACATCGTCCGGAATCTCGCGGATGTACTGGCGCGTGGGCGAGTCGTGCCGCTTGCCGACGCTGACACCCGCCTCCGCCATGAGCGCCACGCCGCCGAGGTAGTCGGAGACGCTGATGTACTCCGAGTCCACGCCCCCGTCGGGGTCGGGTATCGTTGTCGTCGCGTTGTGCCAGTTGCCGAGTGGGAACGCCAGCCCCGTTACCGTGTAGCCGAAGACGGCGAATGCGGTCGCCTCACACCCGCCGCCGCTCATAAGCTGCCGCTGCGCTTTGAACCCGCTGTCCTTCGCCCGAAGGCTTTGCAGCGCCGCGCTGAAGACCTGCTCCGCGTCGGCGTCAAAAGTATAGACTCGGTCGCCCGTGCGAATTACCGGGCCCTCGCCTTGCTCCACACCCGGAATCAGCGGGCTGGACTCCACCGACACGACCAGTGTGTTCTCGGGCAGTGTCCCAGCCTCTGCCATCAGGCGCGCGCCAAACAGCCCGCCTTCCTCGGCGCGAGTGAACACGGCGTAGAAGTCCGCATCCGCATTGCTGGACGCCAACCTCTCCAGCGCAGACAGGATGGCGCCGCAGCCGGCAAGGTCATCGGCAGCGCGCATGCGAATCGTGTCGCTATCTATGTCAAAGTCCGGTAGGTCGAATACGACCGGCGCGGGCAGCCCCAACTCTGAATCACACTCCACATGTACCTTGACCTGCCTTTCGCCGCTGCCGTTCTCGAATGAATCGGCATTCAAGGGCTGTAACTCAGCGGATATACGCTTACCGTCCGGCATCAGCACGAAAGCTGGAGTTGGCTTTGCGCTCGAAGCCGCAGGCACGCCGCCCAGCGCATGCGCGATGTAACTCTTGCGTCTGGATTCATCGTCCGGCGCGTCGGCAGGGCGCACGATTTCGTACCCCGGATGGTCCATATGCGCCACAAACGCAATTGGCGGCTCGCGCTCCGATTCGGGCAGCGCGGCGATCGAAGGCGATGTGTACCGCGCAATGATGTTGCCGAAGTCGTCACGATGGAAGTTCACGCCGTCCAGAGTCCCAAGCACGTCGAGGATGTGCTTGGTTACCGCCCATTCATGGAAGGGCACAGCGGGATTCTTTGCCAGCCCTGCGAGTATGTCCAGTGCGCGTTGTTCTTGTTTATTCATGGTGATAGTCTAACATGCGTGAAGGGAAAGTATCGAACGGAAAGTAGCTTATGGTTTCACGAAGACACACCGGTCATCCAAGAAGCGCCGCAGAGCAGATACTCGACGGGTTGAACGACAACCAGCGTGAGGCGGTTACGGCGATTGATGGCCCCCTGCTCATCATCGCGGGGCCGGGCAGCGGAAAAACTCGCGTCATCACGCACCGCATCGCCTATCTGGTGCGCGTAGTGGGTATCACACCGTACGGCATCGCCGCCGTTACCTTCACGAACAAGGCGGCGCGAGAGATGCGACAGCGCCTCGTGCCTCTGCTCGGGCAGGCGGCAGACCGGCTCACCGCATCCACCTTCCATGCCTTCTGCGCGAATGTGCTACGGCGCGAGGGCGAGCATATCGGGCTTGACCGCGACTTCGTCATCTATGACGACACCGACCAGATGGCGTTGGTAAAGCGCGCGCTCACCGAGCTTGAACTTGACCCCAAGCGCTTCCCGCCTCGCTCTATCCTGTCCGGCATTTCCAGCGCTAAGAGCGAGCTTCTGGGTGTCGAGGGACTGGCGCACCGTTCCGGCAGCTACTGGGACGAGATTGTCGTCCGTGCCTACGAACGTTATGAAGACCTGCTGCGCCAGTGCTCCGCCGTTGATTTCGACGACCTGCTGCTGAGGACATATCGGCTCTTCGAGCGAGTGCCCGATGTCGCGCAGAAATACCAAGAGCGCTACGTTCACTTCATGATTGACGAGTTCCAGGATACTAACGTAGCGCAGTATGCTATCGCAAGGCAGCTTGCGCGACACCACCTGAACATCTGCGTCGTGGGCGACCCGGACCAGTCCATATACACGTGGCGCAACGCCGACATCCGCAACATCCTCAGCTTCCAGGACGACTACCCGAAGGCAAAGCTCATCGCGCTGGAGGAAAATTACCGCTCCACGCAGACGATATTGGACGCCGCGCGCAGCCTCATCGCCTCCAATACGCAGCGCGTGGACAAGGACCTCTGGACGCGCAACGGCGAGGGCGTCCCCATCGTCATCGCCGAGGGCTACAACGAAGAGGATGAGGCGCAGTTCGTCATTAGGGAGATACAAAGTCTTACGAAGAATCAGGAGTCGGTTGTAGGCCGCAAGAAATCAGGTCCAAGCCTCGGCGACATCGCCGTAATGTACCGTGTGAACGCGCAGTCGCGCGCGCTGGAGGAAGCCTGCCTCCGCTATGGCGTACCCTATCAAGTCGTCGGCGGCATGAAGTTCTACCAGCGGCAGGAGGTGAAGGACATCATCGCCTACCTGCGCCTCATCGCGAACCCGGACGACGACGTGAGCCTGAATCGGGTCATCAACCTACCCACGCGTGGCATCGGACAGCGCACGCTTGACCACCTCGCCCGCACCGCGAGAGGCGCCGGAACATCGCAGTTCGCTGCCATAAAGTCTCTGTCCGATGGCAGCGTCTTAGATCGGGACGCCGTCATCAGCCCGTTCACTGCGCGCGCAAAGACTGCTCTCATCGGCTTTGGCAACCTCATTAAGAGCATCGCAGACGAGCGTGAGGACCTCGACCTACTCGACATCATAGACGCAGTGCTGGAGCGCAGCGGCTACCAGCGTTGGCTGCTCGACCAGGAGCGCGGCGAGGAGCGCATGGAGAACATCCACGAGTTCCGCGCATCCGCCCGCGATTACCTGTCTCTTGGCAGAACCGAAGCGCTCAGTGCGTTCCTTGAGAGCGTCAGCCTCGTCGCAGATGTGGACAGCATGGAGGATAGGACGGACGCCATAACGCTCATCACGCTGCATCAGGCTAAGGGCTTGGAGTTTCCCGTCGTCTTTATGGTCGGCATGGAGGAAGGGCTCCTGCCCCACTCGCGCTCCATGGACGACCCCACGCAGCTCGAAGAAGAGCGCCGTCTCTGCTACGTTGGCGTCACCCGCGCCAAGGAGAGGTTGTACCTGCTGCGGGCGTTCCGTCGTGGCTTCCGCGGCATGAGCGGAGGCTCTGAGCCGGGCACACCCTCGCGCTTCCTGCTCGACATCCCGCAGGAGCTGCTGGCGGCGCCCACGCAGCCCAAGAGCCCGGCTACAGGCAATCAACGATCAGCAGTCAGGCGCGCTGAATCAGGCGAGGGTGTGAGATCGGCTATGACCGAATCGCGTCGAGAGGGAATAAGGCGCACTAAGCTCCCCACCCCGTCCAGAAGTGACAATCGTGAGAGGTCGTTCGGCACGATACGCTCCGTCAGGTCCAGTCGCGCCCCCAATGTCCCGGGACAGCGTCCCGCTCGCGCCGGCAGCAATCAGGCAGCCGCGTCTCCGCGCCTCGCTACTGGCGATAAGGTAATGCACAAGGTCTTCGGCGAAGGTATCGTGATGGAATGCAAGCCCAGCAGCGGCGACTTCGAGGTAACCATAGCGTTCAAAGACGGCGCGGGCGTCAAGCGCCTGCTGCTGGGCATGGCGCCCATAGAGAAGGTGAGCTAGGTCTCCGAAATCGTCCATTGTGGCGCGGTATGGAGAGTCCGTTAGCTTTCTGGAGAAGCTCTTCGTCCGATCTTATTGCTTGTCGGGAGGCGGTTTCTTGCACGATACTCCGATTGCTCGGTTCGTTCATTCTCATGACCACTTACTCTTTTGCCAGCTGTGTTCTATCCACGCGCAGGATATCAGAACTTGTTTGCGTTGGGCTGTTGCCGCATTGCGTATCATCGCGATTGAGTGCATAATAGCGCCACTGTGCAGACACCGAGGCGCGCTCGCACCATAGCTAACCCCGTCGCATTTCTAAGGAACACACTTCGTTCCTCGCCAGCTCTGCGCAACCGTGACCTGCGCGTGCTGATGTCCGCTTCATTCTTCGACGCCATCGGCTTCATGGGCGAGCAGGTCGTACTCAGCTGGCTCATACTCGACCTCACAGACAACCCATTCATGGTCGGCGTGTCTCTCGCGCTGCGAATGGCGCCCCTCTTCTTCCTCGGCATTCCTGCCGGCACAATCGCCGACATGGTTGACCGCCGCCTGCTGATACGCTTGCTGAACATGGTCATGGCGCTGCTGGTGGTCAGCATCGGCGCGCTTATCTACCTTGATCTGCTTGAAGTTTGGCACCTTCTGGCGTTTGCCGTCGCAGGCGGATGCCTGAGCGCGATGCACCAGGCGGCGCGGCAGAGCTTTGCCTTCGATGTCGCGGGACGGGAGCATCTGGTGACCGGGCTGGCTTACGTCGGACTCGGCATGAGGCTTGGTGGACTGGTAGGCTCGATTGCGGCGGGCTACCTCATTGACGGTCCCGGCGCGCACGTGGCGTACTGGATGCTCGCAAGCGGCTACATTATGTCCACGCTGCTTCTAAGTTTCATCCGCTCGCCGGGACAAGCCGCAGCGCGCTCGCGTCAGCCCATGATGCAGAACCTGCGCGAGTTCGCCGGCGAACTTCGGCGCAACAACCCGCTGCTGACGCTGGTGATAATCGTTGCGGCGACCGAGACTTTGGGCTTTTCCAGCGGCGCTGCGCTCCCAAGTCTGGCGCGCGACGTGCTGAATGTCGGCGCGGAAGGTCTAGGCTGGCTGAACGGCTTCCGCAGCGGCGGCGCAGTCGTGGCAATTCTTCTGCTCTCGCTCTTCGGTGAGGTGGGGCACAAGGGTATATTACTGCTGCTGAATCTGGTGGTCTTTGGCGCGGCGCTGCTGCTGCTTGGTCAGTCATCCGTGATTGCCACTTTCCTGCCCGGCGGAGGCGCAACCGGTGAGTTCGTCGGCTTAATTTTCGGTCAGTCCCCGGCGTTTGCGATTGCGCTTCTGGCAACAGGCATCATCGGCGGAGCGATGGCGCTGTCCGACATCTTTTCGCAGAGCATGATGCAGAACATCGTGCCGAACGAACAGCGCGGCCGCGCTATGGGCGCATGGATTGTGGGCATCGGAACCGCGCCGGTCGGCAACCTGCAAGTGGGCGCAGTTATAGGTGCGGCCGGAGTGGGCATAGCCCTCAGCGCCAACGGCATTGTGCTCGCCCTCGTCGGCATCGCCATCTTCGCCTTATACGGCAGGATGCGGCGGATGTAGGTTTCAGCTCACCGTCTGCTTCATAGCGTCTTCGGTACCTATCGCAGTGGCAGCTGGCCGTATGAATGAGAACACCACACCGACGAACATCAGCCCCGCGACAATAATGTATGCCGTCCGCAGCCCCGATACAAACGCCCCCAGCAGCGCGGTATCGCCCGTCTCCGCCACCGACGACAGGTTGGGCAGGAATCCCATCGACACCATCACCGCCGCTACTATCGCCGTCGCAACCGCTGTCCCCGTAATGTTCGCCGAGTTCCGCACGAGATTGATAAAGCCGGACATCACGCCGTACCTGCTCTCCGGCACCTGCTGCATGATTGACGAGTTATTCGGCGGATAGAACGTACCCGTCCCGCCCGTAAGCAGCAGCATTCCCGTGGCAACCTTCCACACCGGCGACTCGGTGGTCAGCGTGGACAGCAGCAGCAGACCGCCCACCGAAAACAGCAGACCGCCCACCGTGAACCAGCGATAGCCGTATCGGTCCGACAGCCGTCCACTGATTGGCCCCGTTACGATCATCGCTATCGATGCAGGCACGAATATCAACCCGATCTGCTGTGGCGAAAAGCCCAGCGCAGCCTGCATGTAGAACGGCAGCAGGAAGCGCATCGAAGAGTTGCCGATGAACGATATGAACTGCGCCGCTACGCCCAGTGACACGAGACGCATCTTGAATAGCCGCAGGTCTATCATTGGTGTTTCGCAGCGCAGCTCCCACCGTATGAAAAGCGCGACGAACGCGAAAAGCGCGCCGATGCCGCCCAGTGCGAGTGGGTCAGTCCATCCAAGACGCGGCGCGTTCGTCATCACTAGCAGGAATGTAACCAGCGACGCCGTTGACAGAGTCGCGCCCAGCCAGTCGAACGATGAACTGCCGCTGCCTTTCCGTGAGTATATGCGCCCGTCCAGCACCACGTACACAGCCAAAATCGCCAGCAGCGCCAGCCCAACACCGAAGTAGAACACCCACTGCCAGCCCAGCGTACCCGCGATGAAACCGCCAAGCGCAGGCCCGGCGACATTGCCGGAGCCGACCACAGTTATGAACGACCCTATCGCCTTCCCGCGCTCTTCGTTCGGGAACGTCGATAGCACCATCGCCATGCCCGTCCCCTGCGTCATGCTCGCCCCAATGCCCTGCAAGACCTTGAACCCGATGAGCATCAGTATGCTATTCGACGTGCTTGCGAACACCCCGCCTGCGACGAAGATGATGAACCCGCCGATATACACCCGCTTGCGCCCGACGATGTCCGACAGCCTGCCCATTGGCAGCAGCAGCGCGCTTATGGCGAGCGCGTAACCTATCAGCACCCACTGCGTTGTTGGCAGGTCCGTGCCAAAGTGCTCGGCGATGGTGGGCATCGTCACATTCAGGCTGCCGAAGTCGGCGACCGATGTGAACGTGCCTATGGCGAGCGCAAGGAACACCCACCACTTATAATGAAGGCTCTTGGATATGTTGCGGGAGAGAGCAGGCGGGGAAAGTATCATAAAACGCAAACTTAATTGTACGCCCCTCCGTCGCATGGGCACAACGGAATTCGCGCGTGTCAGGCGCTTGGACATGCCCCCGACCACCCGATATAATCGCGTCAAGCAGCAGAATGGCGCGAAGCCGAAGGAGTTTCCCTCATGAAAGCCGGACTGTTCCTGATGCCCTCTCATCCGCCCGAGCGCTCCACATGGGACGCTCATCAGTGGGACCTCGACTGCCTGGAGCTGGCAGATTCGCTCGGCTTCAGCGAGGCGTGGATTGGGGAGCACTTCACCGCGCCGTGGGAGCCTGTCCCCGCGCCCGACCTGCTCATCGCGCAGGCGCTCATGCGAACTAAGAACATCAGGCTCGGCACGGGCGCGCACCTGCTCCCGTTCCACAACCCGGTCGAGCTTGCCCACCGAGTCGCATACCTCGACCATCTGGCGCAAGGACGCTATATGTTCGGCATCGGTTCGGGTGGGCTGCTCTCCGACCATGAGCTTTTCGATGTGGACTTCGAGGAAGGCGAGCACCACGCCCGCACTCGCGAAGCCCTCGAAATCATCCTAGGCATCTGGCAGAATATCGATGGCAGTTTCGACTACGAGGGCACGTTCTGGAATGTCCACATTCCGGACCCCGCCGAGTACGAGTACGCTACACTGAAGACCTTCCTCCGCCCACTGCAGCAGCCGCATCCGCCCATCGGCGTAGCCGGCGCAAGCCCTAACTCCGAGACGCTGAAGATTGTCGGCGAGCGCGGCTACATCCCCATGAGCCTTGGGCTAAATGCCGTGTATGTGGGCAGCCACTGGGACGCCGTAGAAGAGGGTGCGGCAAGGGCAGGCACTACGCCGCCGAGCCGCGGCGAATGGCGCATCGTTCGCGACGTCTGGATCGCCGACACTGACGAGGAAGCCCGTGAAGGCGCGCTCAACGGCATGCTTGGCAGGGCGTGGCGCGACTACCTCCACCCCCTCTTCTCGTTCGGCGCGTATCCCTTCATCAACTACATGAAGCACTCGGAGGACATCTCGAACGAAGATGTTACGCTGGAATACCTTGTGGACAACCTATGGATAGTCGGCTCGCCCGATACGGTGGCGCGCAAGCTCAGGGACATGTACGAGATGGTCGGCGGTTTCGGCACACTGTTATGGCTCACATTCGACCACTCCGAGAACCGCGAAGCCTATGAGAAAGCCATGACCCTCATGGCGAACGAAGTGATGCCCCAGCTCAAAGATCTGACCGGCGAATAACAAGGAAGACACCCATGAACGCGCTCATAGTTCTGCTCATCGCGGCGCTGATAGCCTACGCAGTCTTCGCCGCCTACCGCACCCACATCACCGTGCAGCGAAAGCGCCGTGAGGAAGAAGAACGCGAATGGCCCGAGCGTCGCCGCCTGCCCTGATCCGGCGCATCCTCACATATCTTCCACCTAGCTCGCCGCTCTGAACTCCGCCGGGCTGAATATATGCCCGCACAGGCGGCATCGGTAGCATGTGTTGAAGTGCCGCCTCAGTTTATCCAGCGCAATCGAATCCGTCTCCTCACACTGCGGACACCGCGCACCCGGATCGGCATCCTCAGCGCCTGCATCATCCTCCGTGACATTCGCCGTGACATTCGCCGTCCCGCCTTGAAGCTCCAAGAGTGTTTCCAACCTCACAGGCTCCGGCGTCCTCGCGCGCTGCGCTTGCCTTGTCCGCCGTTTCAACTCCGCAATTGACGCCTCCGGCTTATGCCCGCACTGAAGGCATCGCACATTCTTCGCGTTGCCCGTCAGAATATCCCCGCCGCACCGCGCGCATCCCTTGAGTATCACCACAATCGCCCCCTTAGTCCCAATCGTTCGTGTCGTAATCGGTATGGAAAATCTTGACGGGAAGATTTTACCTTCTGCGAATATATGTGTCAATAATTGACTATGGCTTGCCAACTTCCATGCTTTTTGAGGTTAATTGCGGAAAAAGGTTGAGAATAACGAACTAATATACTTATACTGCCTATGCATTTAAGAACAAATCATCACATAGACAGCATCTGAAAGCAGAATTGAACGCAGAAAGGAAGGATAGGATACAATGGCACACAGAGGGGTGCTTAGGCACTGTTTGATGGCTGGGCTATGCTCGGCAGCGGAGGAGACCGAGGAACTGACCGCTTCGTATGACGCGGAGATTGACGAGCGCAGCCGGCTTGGCGGCGCAAGGCACAGGTGCCCGTATGAAGCCCCTGCAACGGATGCCGCTGTGGATAAGGCTTGGTCCGGTAGTAGTGAAGGATACACGGCGGTGGATACGGCGACGCTGCACTGCGAGCGCAAATGGATCGAGGATAACAATGTGTAAGTCCTGCCTCGAAGAATATATCGTTGGTAAGAGCGGTCTCCCTGAGAATTACACACCGCCCGTTTTGCCTCAGGTAAGTGTTTTTGAATCAGACTACCCTGTACTGGAAACTCTATGTCGGATAACGATCCTGATTGATTACAATAAGGATATTCTCAGGCTTTTGTCCTACTCTCGTAGTCGTGCGTCGGGTAACCGGATTAGGCACGAAGTCAATGTGGACAAGTTATCGGCCGCTGAAAGGCTCGCTGCAAGTTCAGAAGCAACTGTCGGAGTGGGACTACATAGCAGGTATCATTGGATTACATACACGACTATGAAATGGGCGGGAGTCGGTTACTGATGAAGTGGCGTCCTGCGTATGAGTTGCTTCGGCTGATCGTCGGCGCTCTGTTGGTATGGATAGTCATCTCTTTAGTGTTCCACCTGCTGGAAGATGAAATCTGGTCGCTGTTAAAGCGCATGGCGGAGTCGAAGGGGCGTATGTATTAGATGAAGAATTTAGCCCATCTTCGTCGTGGAGGAATTCAATAGAGAACGCTACGATGACTACTCCGGTCAGAACGGCGAAGCTCTGACTGATTTAACATAAAGTGTTTGCAGAGCGGATGTTGAATCTGGGTGTTATTTCAACATCCGCTCTTAGTGGATCACTGGCGTATGAATAAAGAGACTTTGGTCGAAGCTCCGGGGGTTCATATAAGTGTCAAGGAATGTGCTCAGGACGGCGACTTGGGTAAACGGCTTGATGTCCGTGCTGCTGGGATTATCACTGCTGATGGTATGGATAAATATACCCCAGATGCTATCCAATCCTGCTGATATATGGGCGCGGCATCTGTTGATTATGCGTTTTAGCATTATAGCAATGCCCATAATGGGATTAGGCATGCTTTTAATGTTCATAATATGGGGTTCAGACAAGCGCCAAGCAAGGCGTTCTGTGTAACAATCTGGCTGAATGGCTTAGTATCGGCGCTGACGGTGTCAACACTGCTAGCAATACGAATAAGCGTGACTTATCTGTCCATTCCATACCTTGCCAAAGCGGTTCCGTTAATTTCCAGTTTGAAGGATACACGGCGGTGGATACGGCGACGCTGCACTGCGAGCGTCTGTGGGTGGAAGCGACTTCCTAATGTGTGATTTCTGTGCATGGTACACTTCAGACCCTGGGATGATGTCATCTAGCACACCGCCACCTATGTCCCATAATCTCTGGGTCAACCTCGGCGGAGAGGCTCGAGCATCTGGTGCAGCCTGCGACCCTTGTCAGCCTTGTTAATTTGCGTAAGGATCCCGCCGGGATGAAGGCAGAGTTAATGGAGATCGCTAACATTATGGTTGCAAGATTCCTGGTGGAGCAGATTGACAACTTCGTAACGGGCATGTCGGCATATCTCGGTGATCTAAAGCGAGGCTCCCGGTCTCAACCCGCAATGTGTCCCCTCGGAGGTTGCCTTCGTGACGCGCATTAGATTCTTGCTGGGGTTGCTCCGCAAGGCGTTCTCACTTGCGATAGACGGTGTTTTCCTCATAGTCTCGCTTTGGTTCTTGCTTGCACTAATAGGCTTTGCGCTCTTAGTGGTCATTGCCTTCGTGTACGGAGTGATGAGCCTGTTCTAAGGGCATTGCTACTCGAACCCTGAGCAAGAAGACACAGGCGCGGACAATCGATATAGCCCATAGGCTCACACTGGTTAGCCTATGGGCTATTTGTATGGCGGAATACAGTCCATGCTCAAGCCATTGGCGACTAATACCTACAATACGATTAAATGTAGATAGCCCATCCAGCGCTTCAGTCTCGTAAGGGTACGCTGTTTCAGATTGTGCTCCGCCATTACCCGCGTGAGTGTAAGATACACGTGGGCGGGCAGGTGTTTAACCTTCTCAATGATGCGCTATATCATGATTGGTTATTTGTATCATGATTGGTTATTATAAAGGGCGATAAGATGACTTTGGGACACAATAAAAGGTAAGACTGGTGAAAGTCCTTCAAAGCGTGAGCTCCGGCGAGCGATTGAGGATGAGGTTGAAGGTAACGCGAAAGATACGGTGAAGCGGTCTTTGAGAATTGCACCTATGCCGTTTGCGATGGCGGAAGCTCTCGACAAAGTCTGCGATTGTCGTAGAAGGGTTTTCTGTGTACGACGCCATCCTCCTCTCTCAAGCTGGCGTCTCAGTGTATTGTCAAGAACAAACACCTTGCAAATAAGCACACAAACGTACTGAACACAGAAAGGAAGGACAGGATACAATGGCACACAGAGGGGTTGCTTAGGCACTGTTTGATGGCTGGGCTATGCTCGGCAGCGGAGGAGACCGAGGAACTGACCGCTTCGCATGACACGCGGAGATTGACGAGCGCAGCCGGCTTGGCGGCGCAAGGCACAGGTGCCCGTATGAAGCCCCTGCAACGGATGCCGATGTGGATAATGCTTGGTCCGGTAGTAGTGGAGTATACACGGCGGTGGATACGGCGACGTTGCACTGCGAGCGTCTGTGGGTGGAGGATAACAATGTGTAAGTCCTGCCACATCGTCGACCACGGTTGGTATGAGAACGAGCATTGGCCGGATGTTCATACCGGCAAATACCCGTTGCGTTATGTTCCACAATTTGAAGGTCCTGCAAAGAGTAAGGAGGAAATGCACCAGAGATTTCGGCAATTGATGCAACAAGGCAATCCTGGCGAAATCTATTGGATAGGAACTACAACCGGCAGTACAGGCTTTATTGATCCTGTGTTGCATGAGCGCCTAGTAGGAGATCGGTTAGAAAGAGATTAACCATGTACAGAGACCCGAAAGACAAAAATCCATTCGATAACGATAAATACAGAAGCAAAGTCGGGCCGATACAAGGCGTGGGGTTTTTGGCAATCCCTCTGGTGATCGCGACTATATGGATACTTTCTCAGTGCGACTAATCTAGAGCCTAGCTTAGCGACCTACAAAGAAGGAATGTAGGCATAAATAACCTCTTGAAGCAGGCACCAATCCAATTGAGGGTTGGTGCCTGCGTGCATAATATCTGTGAGCAAGGAGGCGCAAATCACTCTTGATAAAGATACTCAGAATAATGATTTGGGCCAATGGCGCAGTGTCCGTACTGCTTGCATTGTCGATGCTGGTAGCGTGGATGACTATATTCAATGCGCCGCACAATAGGCACCTTTTCACAGCGGCTTCTATAATTTCGTTTATATGCGTGACAGTGATTCCCATCCTGGGCGTGAGCATGGTCGTGATGGAAATTCTAAGCCGAAGAGACCGCATCCGCGCCTCGATCGCCGCCGACCTCAGGCAGAATCCACCTAAAGCCTGCCTTCTGAAAGCCTGCCTCTGAGCCGCAATGGGAAAGTCCGTTATGCCCCCGGGGAGGCTGCCTTCGTGTACGGAGTGATGAGCCTGTTCTGACAGACAGACTTACTGACAGACTGCCTGGCTTCTCAGCGCCGCCACCACCGTCAGCGCCGTCAGCGCCGTCATCAGCGCCGCCGATGTCAGGCAATACACGCAGTACGAGCCGATGAGGAATGCCTGTGTCGCCGTGAGATACGCGGAAAAGGCGAACCCACCGCAGGCGACGCCCGCCAGTCCCCAGCGCAGCAACGCGGGCGGCTGCGGCAGTCCCAG
>JAGGDZ010000210.1 GCA_024648655.1 Chloroflexota bacterium
ATCGGACATATCACCACTACGGGAGCGCGTGGTCGAGGAGGAAGAATGGCAGAATAGCTGGAAAGAACACTTCCATGCGCTCAGGATTAGCCGCCGAATTACAATCTGCCCGACGTGGCGCGAGTATAATCCACAGGACGGTGAGCATGTGATAATGCTGGACCCTGGCATGGCATTCGGCACGGGGCACCACCCTACGACCCGCATGTGCTTGGAGCAGTTGGACGAGTTTGTTAAGCAGGGCATCGATATGCTGGATGTTGGGTGCGGCTCCGGTGTGCTGTCCATCGCGGCGGCAAAACTTGGCGCGAGGCATGTCTTCGGCTTGGAGATAGACTCGGTAGCTGTGAACGTCGCAAAGCAGAACGTTCGCGATAACGGCGTAGAGCATACCGTGCGCGTGGTACAAGGCACGCTGCCTCATCTTGAAGTGAAGCAATCAGCATATGATATCGCTGTGGCAAACATTTCGGCAAAGGTTGTGTCTGAGATTGGACATTATCTTGTCAACGCCGTGCGGGACGGTGGTAAGGTCATCGCATCCGGTATTCTGCTGGAGAACAAGGGCGGAGTGATACAGGCTCTTGCCGAAGCGGGCGCTGACCTTGAGCAGACGCTCATCGACGGCGACTGGGTTACGCTGGTGGCAGGTGTCAAGGGGTGATGGAATGCATCGCTTCTTCGTTCCTCCAACGCATATCGAAGCCAATTGCGTTTCATTGACTGCTGACGCATCCCGACAACTCGCGCGCGTGCTGCGGGCGCGCCCCGGGGACTGTATCATAGTGCTCGATGACAGCGGTTACGAGTACGCTGTGACTCTGGACTCTATAACTCCCCGCCGCTCTACTGGCGTAATCACCGATCGATACATTGGCGAAGGTGAAGCGCGACTGTCCGTCACACTGTACCAGGGCTTGATGAAGGCTGACCGATTCGAGTATGTGCTCCAAAAGGGCACGGAGCTTGGAATATCCCGATTTGTGCCCTTCATAAGCGAGCGCACGGTGGCGCGCAATGTTGTCAGTTCGAGCCGTCTGACTAGATGGGGCAAAATTATACGCGAGGCTGCTGAACAGGCGGGCAGATGCAGGCTCCCGCTTCTGAAAGAGACACTCAGTTTTGCAGAAGCCTGCGAAGCTATTTCCAAGCCCGCCATCATTGGCTGGGAGTCGGAGCGGGACGTCGGCATCAAGGACACGTTGCTGTGCCTTAAGGCGGACGTCAAGGATGCACAATCAATCTCAATAATGATCGGCTCTGAGGGTGGATTAGATGATGGTGAAGTGGAGTATGCGCTGAGTCGCGGCATCACGCCGGTATCGCTGGGCAGGCGCATTCTTCGTGCGGAAACCGCGGGCATTATCGCCGCTGCTGCGGTACTCTATGAGATGGATGAGATGGGCTAATGCGCGAGCAAGCAGTTCGACCAGTGATCATAAACGTGCATGGAGAACCTGCCGTTATTCCGTCCGTGGCGCGCGCTCCAGCAGTGCGTTCACCGCGCGTTCAATTGGCACACCCTCGAAGATAACGCTGTGCATCGCTTGAGCTATCGGCATCTCGACACCTAGTCCGGCTGCAACCATGATCGCACCTCTGGTTGTGTCCACGCCTTCGGCAACACTGTCCATCGAGGCGCGTATCGCCTCCGGTGATTCTCCGGAAGCCAGACGCCTGCCGAAATAATGATTTCGGCTCAATGTGCTCGAACATGTAGCGATGAGGTCTCCCATGCCCGCAAGTCCGGCAAGAGTGAACGGATTCGCGCCTGCCGCTTCTGCCAGCCGTCCAATTTCCGCCAGACCGCGCGTTATGATGGTTGCTTTTGCGTTGTCCCCATAGTTCATCCCGTCGCATACCCCCGCTGCAAGGGCGATGATATTCTTCAGTGCGCCGCCGAACTCTACTCCAACAATGTCCTGATTGGTATATACGCGGAACAGGTTGGAGTTGAATATGCGTTGCGCGGCGCGCGCAGCGTCCATATTCACAGAAGCGATGACGGTGGACGCGGGCTTGCCGCCGATAATCTCGCGCGAGAGATTTGGACCGGAAAGAGCGCAGATACTTCCGCGCATCGGCTCTGGCAGCTCTTCGGCAAGTACTTCGCTCATTCGCATACCCGTGTCCGATTCAATCCCTTTGGTCGCGCTCACCACGATGGCGCCCGGCGACAAAGAACAGCAAACACGCTGCACGTTTGCCCTGAAAGTGCGCGACGGCACTACAAACAGCACAATGTCTGCGTCCTCGAACGCTTCACACATTGATGCAGACACTGCCAATGAATCCGGAAATGCCACGCCGGGTAGGAAGCGCACGTTCTCGCGGTCAGACTCCAGCTTTTCAGCTTCGGTTTGGGTACGCGCCCAGATGACAACATCCATGCCCTGCCGCGCGGTGATGACACCGAGCGTAGTGCCCCAGCTTGTAGTCCCGACGACGCCCACTTTCGGCATTTCTGTCCTGGCGATTACTCTAATTGAAATGGAGGAAGATAATGAGGAAGATTAAGGAGAGTCCGGGCGAGCAAATCAGAACCGTCAATCCGCTGGCAGCGCGGATTGTCCTAGCTTGCGCTCGGTGCCGCTTATAAGGCGCTGGATGTTATCCTTATGCAGGCCGATGACCAGCGTCGCGCCTATGACAGCGAACCAGATGTACTCGGCGTAGGCGAACCAGAAGGCGTCCGAAGCCCCTTCTACGACTACGCTCAGAACGGCAAGAGCAATTAGCGTGATGATGCCCGAGAGCGTTCCCAGTATTGAGCCTAGCGACACATAGCGGCTTAGAGCGACTGCCGACAGGCCGATAAGCGTTGCTACAAGGCCCGCCAAGGGCGAGAGGACGATGAGGGCACCCCAGCCGGGTGCGGTTCCCCTGCCGCCTCTGAAGCCAACGAACACAGGCCAGTTGTGCCCGACCAGGGCAGAAAGCGCGGCTGCCGCCTCTCCCCCCGGCGAGTCGAAGAATATGCGGGCAAGCAGCACTGCAAGCGCCGCCTTGCCCATATCGAGCGAAAGCGAAAGCAGCGCTGCCGGCAAGCCCGCGGTCCGCAGTACATTCGTCATTCCCGTTTTGCCGCTGCCGTACTCGCGGACATCCACGCCTCCGAAAAGCTTGCCGAGTATCAAGCCGAAAGGGAGAGCGCCCAGCAGGTAGCCGACGGGTATCATCACGATGTAAGCAATCATTGCGGCGCGTCTCCCCGTCCCTTGAACCGCATACGCAGTGGGCTGCCCCTGAACTCGTAGGCGGCTCTGAGCGCGTTCTCCAGATAGCGTCTGTAGGAGAAGTGAACCATGTCCGAATAATTGACGTAGAAGGTGAAGCTGGGTGGGCCTGTGGCGTCCTGTGCCACGCTGTATATTTTCAGCGAGCGCCTGCCAGACAGAGCCGGCGGGTGGGTCGCAACCGCACCCATCACACGGCGGCGCAGATCATATCGCGGCACGCCCTTGGTCCATTCCTGATAGACCTGTCTGGCGGTGTCCAGAAGATTTGCAATGCCTATGCCGGTCAGCGCCGAAGTAAAGCATATCGGCGCATAAGAGGCGAAGCGAAACTTCTCCCGCACTTGTGCCACCGCCTGAGTTTGCGTCAATCCTGCGTCTCCGGCAAGGTCCCACTTGTTGACCGCTAGGATGATGCCCTTGTACTCATCCAGGATGTACTTTGCGATGTGCGTATCCTGCGCGCTGGCAAGTTCGGTAGCGTCCATCAGCAGGATGGCGACATCGGCTCGATCTATGGCTCGCACCGCCCGGAGTACGCTGTAACGCTCGATGCCCCTCTCGACGCGTCCGCGCCGTCGAATGCCTGCCGTGTCGATGAGCAGGACCGACCAGTCATCGAACTGCAACAGGCTGTCAAGCGAGTCGCGGGTCGTGCCGGGTATGTCGCTCACGATTGCACGCTCTTCGCCGGCTATGGCGTTGAGCAGCATTGACTTGCCCACATTGGGGCGGCCTACGATAGCCAGCTTCAGGTCGGCTTCCGGTTCGAGGAATGCGGGTGCGCCCGGAAAATTCGCCACAACCTCGCTCATGAGGTCGTCAACTCCACGGTTGTGGAACGCACTGACGGCGATCGGCTCGCCGATGCCTAGCTCGTAGAACTCGGCGGCGGCAGTAGCCAGACGGTCGTTGTCGGCTTTGTTCGCAGCGAGCACAATAGGCTTTTCCGTGCGCCTGAGGGCATCCGCTACATCGACGTCGGCAGGCGTTACGCCGGTAGTAGCGTCCACAGCGAATATAATTACATCCGCATCGCTTATCGCCAACTCAATCTGCCCTTTGACCTGCCGCCACATATCGGTTTCAGGGAAGAGGTCAAGGCCGCCGGTGTCCACAAGGATGAATGCGTGCTCCGCCCAGACGGTCTCCAGCATAACACGATCGCGGGTCGTGCCTGCAATGTCCGACACAATGGCGGTAGGTCTGCCGATGAGCCTGTTGAACAGGGTGGACTTACCCACATTAGGGCGTCCAACAATGGCAACGAGTGGTTTGGCGGTGTTCGTCATAACAGTCTGTTGATTTATCCGATTGGAGTTGCCGGTTGAGGCCGGGTAGGTTGAAAGCTGGCCGATGTGTGGTTTCAGGCTT
>JAGGDZ010000381.1 GCA_024648655.1 Chloroflexota bacterium
CGGAGTCGCCGTCGATGTCCCTGACGCGGCGCGGACTCACGCTGCGCCCGGAGTAGCGGTACGCGTCGAGACTTCCATCATTGCCCGCGCCGTCTATCCGGTCCAGGTTGGCGTCGAGATAGTTCGCCACAGTCCAATCTGCGAACACGTCCGTGAAAGTCACGCCGTACTGTGTGAGGTAGCTTTCGACGCCGTTTACGCCGTCAAGCGGTTCGCGCGCGAGTTCCGCCAATCCACTCTCGCCGCCATAGTGGTCACGCAGATATTCGACGAACAGGGTCGCGCCGCCGTAGTGTGGCAATGTGGCGCGCGGCTCATCGGGCCAGAAGTTCAGCTGCGACTCGGGATCAAGCAGGAACAGGTCAACGAAGCCGGCCTCGTATCCGGCAATCTCGGTGGCGACTTCGGACATTCCTTCGTTGATCCATGCGTCTTCACCGAGGTCGAGGTTCCAGTGGACGGCGTGCTGGAATTCATGGGCGAGTACGCTGAAGTATTTGCGGCTGCCGGGTCGCAGCCAGTCGCCGTCCATGACTATCATCTCGCGCTCGTTGCTGTGCGGGTGTGTGTGGCGCGTGTAAGAGTCGCTGGACGAGAAGTAACCGGCGGCAACGGCGAGCGGCGTGTGCAGCACGGTGAGACGCGGGTCTCCGTCAACGCCCGGTTTCCAGATGTCTCCAATAGATTCAACTATCGGAGGGCGAATATCCCGCTCGAACACGTCCGCCGTGCGCTCGAGTTCCTGCGCGGTCAGGTCGGTCTCTTCATCGGCGTACCAGTAGGCGTTATCGCTGACGGCGAGCAGGCGGGCATCGACCGTGTATGTGCGCCGCTCTATGAGGTCGGACACGAAGAAGGTCTTCCGGTGGCCAACCTCGCAGCAGTCAAGGTTGGGTGGCAAGGTGCGTGTGAGGGGGACGTCGCCCGCCTCTGCTCTGCCGTATCTCTGCGCTAAGTCGAAGAGATCGCGTGTCGGCGGGTCTTCACGAAATGGGACGTCGGGAAGCAGCGGCTCAGGCGTGGGCGAGTAAATGGCTATTATTCCGGGCATGGAATGAGGTCCGGGCGTAGGGGCTGGTTCGGGTATTCTGACATCTTTGGCAATGCGTGTGGGCGTGTTGGCAGCGGTTACTGATCGGCGCGTTTCCTCGACTCCGGGCGATGACTGCTCGCATGCGTTGAGCAGGAGTGCAGTCATCGCAACGACTACGGCGTATGCGGAGCGCATGGATGGCATACTCAGCGTTACCATACTTATACCGATTCGCATTACTTAAGGCACAAAACAGATGGCGCGAACGATAGATGACTTGAGTGCTTTGGTGAGCAGTCTATTCAAAAAGAAGCAAGAACAGGAGCCCGTCATCCATGTGCAGATGTGATTCAGGGCAAGCGCCTAATGAGACTCCAATTCGCGTTGGAATCAGGGATAGTGGGGAAAGTCTATCCGGGTATTCGGACCCGTGTCAATCTCGCAGATACGGATAGACGGCCAGCGACTGCGCTTCCACTTTGCAGTAGTGGAACGCGCCTATGAGACAAATGGCGCAGGTGCCGCCGGAAATAGGTCGTGTGGAGATAACGGCGGTGGTGTAGTCGAAGGAAACGGAAGCGGTTGAAAGTTGCACCAATGCGAAAGACGTCAAGCAGGTAAATCCCGCACCGCTTTAACTATCCAATGCCATCCGCAAAGCGACCTCACCCGACTGGGATCAGAAGCCAGTCCACGCATGAAGACATCAGTAGCATCCCTCTTCTCTTCGATGTTTTCGTAGACTCTGCCATCCGTCGCTCGCCGGACTTCCTCGAATACCCGCTCGACAGAATTGAGCTCGGGACTGAATGGAGGCTGAACGATAGAATCAATGCCTTGGAAGTTCTGAACGTCCTTGCTTCGATGGCTGCCGGCTCCGTCCCAGACCAGCGACTGAAGGTCGGTTCGTTTTCGAATCTCGGAGAGCGCTTCTACCGTGTTCTTCTTGGACATCGAATCTATCCAAGTCCAATACAGTGCGCCTGTGATTGTGTTAACCACCGCGAACAGATATTTCCACTGCCTTCTAATCTGTATGATCTGGACAACCTTAATGCTGCACACGCCCCAGACTCTTCGATTTGAGCCGTGCAGCCCGATGCGGGCTTCGTCAGAGAAAAAGAATGTGTCACCGGACGACATCCCGCTGTCGATAAGAGCGTCTCTCAGTCCATCTTTCTTCCAGTCTATCTGCGCTTGAACATCAGCTTTTTCGTGCCGGGGCCTAGGAACTTTGGTGACGCAACCTAACATCCTCAGCAGACCATAAATGCTCTGTTTAGCGTAAGCGACGTCGAACCGCTCCGCGATCCATTCGTGGATTTGTCCCGCGGTCATGAAGTATCCTGACGCGACCGTCGCCCACAGTGTTCCTTGCTGCTGCGCATCTAGCAGGCAGGACCTGCCGCCGCCGCCGCCCTGCTTATGTGCAAGAACCTCTTCCACTCCACCGTCCTTATACCACGACACCCAGCGGTAAATGCTTCCCTGGAAATGTCGAGAATTCGCTTGATTTCGGCTACTGGAGAGCCCTGTCGTAGCAACGCCAATGCATGCAGACGAGTACGAAGGCTGGTATCTTTCTCTGACTTGTATCGGCCCATCAGGCTTTCCGCCGTATCCTCCACACGCCAATTTATGACGAGCGGTCGGCTCATGACAAGCCTCCACTGCACGAAGAAAAGGGCAAGGATAACGGGCGTGCCGGATGAGCGTTTGGGGCAAGGGTGGGTGTCGCGAGGACAGGTTCGGCGCAAAGTTGCGTGAACCATCCCTGTGGTATAATATCGGTGGCGACCATCAAATCACCTCGTTTAGCTGCTATGGATTTCGTTGGTTACAGAGGTCATTGGGGCTGCAACCCTAGTGACCTCAAATCTTCAAATTTCGCATACTTTTAGATACTGTTGAACTCCGTTTTTGCTACTCAACTCCCTTTAGTCTAATGCCTCAAACCGATGTTCGGATTATTGCATGATTTGACCGTTTTTGCAACCTGTTCAATAGGTAATTTACCGCATAATGAACACTTTAACCCACATTCGCCCTTATCATTTTCAGGCTACATCTTTCGACACTTTCGACACGGTTGGCGATTCACTCTCTTTCTTGTTTTTCCGAGCTTCAAGCGCCATCTCCTCGCCAGTCGTCAACTCAATCTCCTCCTCCTCGGCAGATTTGAGCCGAAATTGACTCGGACCGATCCACTCAAAGTCATGGTGATTCGACATGAAATTGTGGAGGCTTGCGCTTACGGTTCTGACATCCGTCTTGGACATTCCCGCGGCCACCACAAGAGCGGCGGCATCGTTAAGCTCGACGATCCCCCCCATTCTTCTCGGCGATGACATACATGGCCCTCCTCTGGGAGGGGCAACCCATAAGATCAGGGAGCGTGGCATTGCCGCAGACAACTTCCTCATCAGCTACATTCTCTTTGGATTTGATATGCTCATTAAGCCTCTCGCCTGAAATGGGAACTTCAGTTATCTCTGTCGATTCCTTCCTCCCCTTTCAGAAGAGAAATCCATAATTCAGTCTTCTCTCTCTCCGCCCTGATGGGAGCGAGCTGCGAAAGGAGTTGGTTCTCTTTCCGATCCAGTTTCTTCACCTTAGCTTTCAGGGAAGTAATCGCATCATCGTCGAACTGCTTCCATGATGCCATTTCCTCTTCCGAAACGAAGTCGTTTCTCTCTGTCAAGTCAATTCCCCTCCTCGGTATTCTCTACACGTGCTGATAATATATAAGCTGATAATATGTAATTGGTAGAAACAGACAAGAGTGGAGGTGTACGGACGTCCCGTCCCCGCACATACAGACACCACATGCGCTGTCCGCACTGCGGCTCCAACTGGGTAGTGAAGGACGGCCGTCCTCGTGGCAAGCAGACCTATCGCTGCCGAGAATGCCATTATCGCTTCACACCGGAGGGGAACAGAAGCTACTAATCAGAGCAAGTCAAGAGAGACGCTTTGAGCATGTACTGCGAGGGTATGAGCGTGTCTGCGATAAGCAGAGTGATGGGAGT
>JAGGDZ010000361.1 GCA_024648655.1 Chloroflexota bacterium
ACCGGTGGCGTAGGCTCTGATACGCTGCTTGGGTGCGTCGCTCAGCAGAGCGCACACAGGCACATCGCGCGCCTTGCCGAGCAGATCGTAGAGGGCTAGGTCAATGCCGGAGAGCGCCATCACGCCCAAGCCCTTGCGTCCGTATGGCAGCGACGCGAGATAAAGCATGTCGTAAGCCGCCTGGATGTCCGCCACGCTCTCAATCCGGCGCCCAATGAGCAGGTCGCGTAGGTGACCGTTCACGACCGCAACGCCCGCAACGCCGCCGCCGCCGTAGCCGTATCCCGTTACCCCCGCGTCCGTGTCCACGCGCACCACAATCTGCCAGAAATGAGTGCGCCAAGACGGTGCGAGATGCTTGTATTTGGGATAGACTGCTTTCACTTCGGTGATTTTCATGGACGTGCCCTTCCGTTTGGTGTTACTCCCATTGACATCTGTTCGCCATGTTATCATGGGAAAGCCTTTTACAAGATTGGGGAGGGAGTTCGCATGACGCACCAGCAGATACTCACTGAAACGCGAGGTCGCGTCGGCATAATCACACTGAACCGCCCGGAGCGGCTGAATGCGTTCACAGGGGTGATGCAGTCTGAGATTCAATCGCAGGTACGCTCGTGGAACGCCGACTACGGCATCGGCGCAATGGTGATTACGGGCGCAGGACGCGCCTTCTCGGCAGGCGCCGATGTTGGCGGCTTCGAGGACTTTGTACGTGGAGAAGAACAGCGGCAAGCGCCAGCGAGGGCCGCCGACATCAGCTGGGTTGACCTCGCACGCGAATCGAAGCCCATCGTTTGTGCGCTGAACGGCGTCGCTGTCGGGCTTGGCATTACGCTCCCACTGTCGTGCGATGTCCGGCTAGCGGCTGAGGACGCGCGCATATCTTTTCGCTTCCTTCGCATCGGGCTGACACCGGAGTACGGCAGCACGCACTTTCTTGTGAATCTGGTCGGACTTGGGCGCGCGCTGGAGTATATGCTCACAGGGAAGTTCATCACGGCACAGGAGGCGAAGGACGCCGGCTTCGTGAACCACGTGTGCCCTGCTGAAACTCTGGTGGACGATGCGGTGGCACTAGCGCAGGAGATTGCGGACAATCCCAACTGGCACCTGGCAAAAGTGAAGCGGCTCATCCATGAGAACTATATGGAAAAGGACCTGTCACTGGTTCTGAGGCGGGAATCGGAGACACTGCGAGCGGCGCGCTTTACGGAAGCGCATAAAGAGGCTCTCATGGCATTTCGCGAGAGACGGGAACCTAGGTTCCACGAGAAGGCAGCGGACTGAGGATGTCTGACAGCGTTCGCAACTATTACGATGTACTTGAAGTATCTCCTCAAGCCAGCCAAGAAGACATCAAGAGGGCATTCCGACGATTGGCGAAGGCGTATCATCCCGATGTGAATCGGAAACCCGGCGCCGCCAAACGCTTCAAAGAGATAAACGAAGCCAATCAGGTATTGTCGGCGCCGGATAAGCGCGCCCGGTACGACCGACAGACGCTCCTGGTCAGCATGCATAAAGAGCATGAACAGAAGAAGCGCGAGCGGTACGAGCAGTGGAGGAGCGCTCAGCCGGGAAGCGTGATGCAGAGCGCTAACAGAATGAAAAACCGCATCCAAAGAGGCATAAAATGGAGTGCCGCGAACAGGATGAAGAACCGTCTGCGGCGGTTCCTGAAGTAGGGCGCTCTTGAGGACGAATAAGCCTACAATAGGCATATTGGCATCGGTTGATGAGCATGCTCACGAGTGCGCCGCTTCGGTTGAGCGGCTTGGTGGCAAGCCACTCCGCATAAATGCGCCGGAGGACGTGCGACCCGATATTTCACTGCGACTCATAGACGCGCTGGTGTGCTGCGATGACGCCGGCGGGAGCGATTCGATGATTGCTCTGCTTCGCTGTGCGCTCGATGACGACATGCCCGTCTATGCCGTTGGCGACGGCATGCACCTCCTCAACACCGCATTCGGCGGGGAGCCGGCTCAAGCCGTTAAAGAGCACAACGAGGTCGCCGAGGATGGCAGCGCAACATCAGCGTATCATCATATCTACATTGCGCCGGGCAGCAGGCTGGCGGCGGTCGTCGGCTCCGGCGGCTTCGTGCGCGTGAACAGTCGCCACCGCAAGGGAATACGTGAAGCTCATAAGTCGCCGTTGCTGCTTGCATCCGCTTACTCTCTGGAGGACGGTGTGATTGAAGCGCTGGAAAGCTCGCGTCATCGCTGGGTCATCGGCGTCCAGTTCCGACCGGAGCGCCGCATGGAAATCCCGCCACACTTCGACCGCCTTTTTCAGTCGCTCCTAGAACGTGCTGTGGAGCGCATGAACAGCGCTGAAATTCCGCCTTAAATCTCCGCTCTCATGTTATAATTATCCCAGTAATTGCCATTTAGGTTAGGTTGTGTGGTTTCTCAATTCAAAGCCGCACACCCCTCGTCATTGCCGCTGCTCGATGACCATTTAATCTAGATTTTGGTCGTTTGCAGTGAAAGCCGCCTCAGACCACAGGAGACACTCATGACCACGCTGAAGACTGAATACGGCTTCATCAAGCCTACGCAGATTGAAGAGGAGATGCGAACTTCGTACCTAGACTACGCGATGAGCGTAATCGTGGCGCGGGCGCTGCCGGATGTGCGCGATGGCTTGAAGCCCGTTCAGCGGCGCATCCTTTACGCTATGGATGAGTTGGGTATGCGTCCGACGCAGCCGTACAAGAAGAGCGCAAGACTCGTGGGCGAGGTGCTGGGCAAGTATCATCCGCACAACAACGATTCTGTCTATGAAGCGATGGTGCGGATGGCGCAGGACTTCACTATGCGTCTTCCATTGGTTGACGGACAGGGAAACTTCGGCAGCGTTGACAACGACCCCCCCGCGGCTATGCGCTACACGGAAGCGCGACTGCGAGCGGTCGCCGAAGAGATGCTTATCAACATCGACGAAAACACGGTTGACTTTATCGACAACTTCGACGGCACACTGAGGGAACCTGTCGTGCTGCCTTCCCGCCTGCCAAACCTGATGATAAACGGCGCTTCCGGCATTGCGGTGGGCATGGCTACCAACATTCCGCCCCACAACCCGACCGAAATCTGCAACGCCGTCATTCATCTCATCGACCATCCGAATGCGGCCGTGGAAGACCTTATGAAGCACGTGACGGGACCCGACTTCCCGACCGGCGCAACAATCATGGGACGCGACGGCATCCGAAACGCATACTCGACAGGGCGCGGTCAAATTATCGTGCGCGCGAAGGCAGAGATTCAGCCGATGCGCCGCTCCAACCGCATGCAAATAATCGTCTCGGAGCTGCCCTACCAGGTGAACAAAGCCGCCCTGGTGGAGAAGATAGCCAGCCTGACGAAGGACAAGCGGCTTCAGGGCATTTCCGAGGTTCGAGACGAATCCGACCGCGAGGGCATGCGTGTCGTGATCGAGCTAAGAACCGGCACCCAGCCGATGGTAGTGCTGAACAACTTGTACAAGCTCACCGCCATGCAAAGTTCGTTCTCAGCCAACATGCTGGCGCTGGTGGAAGGCATGCCGCGCGTGATAACGCTGAAGGTTGCGCTGCAATCCTTCATCGACTTCCGGCGTGAAGTAGTGCGGCGGCGCGCGGAATTCCAGTTAGAGCGAGCAAGGCAGCGCGCGCATATCCTCGCAGGCTTGCGAATTGCAGTTGGCAACCTTGACGAGGTTATCGCGCTGATACGCGGAGCTGCCGATACGCCCACCGCAAGAGACGCGCTAATGACTCGGTTCAGCCTTGACGAGCCGCAGTCCCAGGCGATACTGGACATGCAGCTACGGCGCATCTCCGCCCTTGAGCGTGAACGCCTTGAAGAGGAGTACGCGCAAATCCAAGAGACGATACGCGGACTCGAGGAGCTTCTCGGCGATGAGAAGAAGATTCTGCTTGAGATTAAGAAGGAAACTCGCGAGCTCCGCAAGAAGTTCGGCGAAGACCGCAAGACCGACATCAGCCTTGACGCTCACGACATCAGCCGCGCGGAACTTGAGGCACATGAGCAGGTCGTAGTTACACTGAGTCAAGCGGGATATATCAAGCGCATACCTGCGAACACATACCGCAACCAGCATCGTGGCGGCAAGGGCGTGGTCAGCATGAACACGCGCGAGGATGACCCCGTCAAGCACCTTCTAGTCGCGGACACGCACGACACTCTGCTGTTCTTCACTAACCGGGGGCGCGTGCTGAAGATAACCGCCTTCGAGTTGAGGCCGGATACATCGCGCAACACTCGCGGCGTGCCCGTAGTGAATGTGATTCAGCTCGGGGCAGACGAAACTGTGAGCGCGGTAGTGGCGGTGGACAGCCTCGACCACGACGACACTTTCCTTATGCTTGGCACGCGCAACGGAAAGATAAAGCGCATCGCTCTGAGCAACATCGGCAACATTCGCCCATCTGGCCTCATCATAATGAACATGAACTCAGGTCCCGCGGACGAACTGGTGGGGGCATGTCTCGCCAGAGCCAAAGACGATGTGGTGATGGTATCCGAGCAGGGGATGTCAATTCGCTTCCCGGTGAGCGGGGTGCGACCTCGCCTCAGGAACGCCGGCGGAATTATAGGTATGAAACTGCGGAAGAAGGGGCATCTCAGTCCCAGCAAGAAGCGACTCGCCAAAGATGACCGTGTGATAGCTATGTCCATCATACCCAAAGACAGCGATAGCCGCCTGCTGGTCATAAGCGAGAAGGGATTTGGAAAGCTGACACCCGTGAGCGAATACAGACAGCAGGGAACCGGGGGGTTCGGCCTTGCTACATTCGACAT
>JAGGDZ010000245.1 GCA_024648655.1 Chloroflexota bacterium
TCTTTTCGGTACAGTCTCCGACAGGCTCAACAGGCGCATTCCTCTGCTCGCCGTTTGCGTTCTGTCGTGCACAGGCATTACCGCTGCGATAGGAATGTTCGGCGGGCTCACTACGGGGCTTGCGATGTTTTTCGTTGCGAACTTCCTGTATCAGACGGGGCTTATCTTTTACAATTCTCTTATCGTCAACATGAGCTCCGCAAAAACACGCGGGATCGTGTCGGGGATAGGCATAGGTATGGGATACGTGGGGCTTTTCGCAGCTTTCCTGATTTTCAGTCCGCAGGTTGAAAGGCACGGCAATCAGTGGGCGTTCATACCGACGGCGCTGATGTATTTGCTGTTCGCTTCGCCGTTGCTGCTGATTGTGAGAGAACCTGGCGCAAGACATTCCATAAACCTTACGCTCATCCAAGAATCGTATATCCAGCTGTACAGGACGTTCCAGCGAGCGCGGGAGCATACAAACCTGTTTCGATTCATTGCCGCGCGCTTCATCTACATGGAGGCGGTCAATACCGTAACTTCATTCTATGTGATTTACCTAGTTTCTATCGGCATTTTAACGCGCGGTGAAGCCCTCGCGCTGGTGACAAGATTGCTGCTTGTTGCCTTCGCTTCCTCTATTGTGGTCGGCTTTCTAGTATCCCGCTTCGGCGCGAAGAGGGTATTGGTCGGAGGTATAGGGGGCTGGATAACTTTCGTGCTGGCCGCCTCTGCCGTGTCGCCGCTTCCCATAAGCGTCGATATTCCAGGTTGGATGCCAGGCTCGGTGGCGGGATGGTTAAGTGAGATTACTTCTAACGGACAGTGGACGGTTTGGATAATCGCAATAGTGGGGGGCTGCTTCTGGGCATCGCCGCAGATAGCTGACAGAGTGCTTCTGACGCGGCTTGCGCCGGATGGACAGGTTGGTGAATTTTTCGGACTTTTCCAGATGTCGGGCAGGTTATCTTCCGCGATTGGTCCACTCCTGTGGGGGATTGCCACCACGCTGCTGATGAGCCTTGGCACCCTTAGATTTAGGATTGCTATGCTGATATTGGTGGCTTTCCTCATACTGGGATTTCTAGCGCTGCTCTGGGTTCGGGAGCAGCAAGAAGAGTCGGACTTGCCGGGCGCGGATGAATGGCCACGCACGCCCAAAGTCGTTGACTGAAAAATGGCATACTGATAAACTCTGTGGAACATATCTGCGGGCGCAATTGACGCATAAAATCGGTGGCAAGCCGCGTCTTCAGACTCCTGAAACTGACAACGAACATGGAGGATTGCAAATGACGACCGTGCAGTCAAAACAGGATGTTGCGCTGATGGCGCACCTGCTGCGAAGGGCCTCATTCGGCGCGACACGCAGAGAAGTTGAGCAGAGGCTTGAGATGGGCTACGAAGCGACTGTCGAGGATCTGCTGTCGCGGTCGAAGCCATTCTCGATGCCCGAAGACATCATCCGCCGCTACCATGTGGACCAATCGGACTTGCGAAACGGACAGGCGGCCGGAGCGCACTGGGTGTATCGCATGGCGACTACGCCCAATCCGCTGGAAGAGAAGATGGCGTTGCTGTGGCACCGCGTGTTCGCCACCGCCGCCACTAAACTTATACAGGCGCGGATGGTCGTTAACCAGGTGGAAATGTTCCGCAAGTACGGCATGGGCAACTTTAGGGACCTGCTGGTGGAACTGTCGCGCGACCCCGGCATGCTCATGTGGCTGGATAACCAAGACAACCACAAGGACCAGATCAACGAGAACTACGGGCGGGAGATTCTGGAACTGTTCTCGATGGGCGTGGGCAACTACACGGAGGAAGATATCAAGGAGTGCTCGCGCGCGTTCACCGGCTGGAGCGTGGTCAATCCGGATTACATGTCCATCAAGATGCGGAATAACACGGCGCGCCCTTATGGATATATCGCGTGGCAGTTCAACTATGACGAGGACGACCACGACCACGACGAGAAGGTTTTCCTGGGTGAGACGGGCGACTTCAACGGCGAGGATGTTGTTGACATCATCTGCAGGCAGGAAGCTACGCCGCGCTTCATAGCTCGACACTTGTACCACTTCTTCGTGGCAGACGAGTCTCCTGTGCCGCAGTGGCCATACGAAGACCCGAAGGACCCTGAAGCCATAGACATAATGACGCAGGCATACTTCGATTCGGGCTACGACATATCTGAGATGCTGCGGGTGATGTTCAACTCCGACTTCTTCAAGGACCAGTCGGTGCGCTTCGGCAGAATAAAAAGCCCCGCCGAGATGGTGGTCGGCACGCTACGGCTAGCAGGCGGGCTTGAACTGCCGTCTATGGAGACCTATGCGGCTGCCGGCGTGTGCTCACAGATGGGACAGGCACTGTACGCGCCGCCGAGCGTCGAGGGTTGGCAGGGCGGCAGCGAGTGGATTAACACGGGTTCTTATGTGCACCGCGTCAACTTTGCGAGCAAGGTTCTGGGCAATCCGAACAAGCCGGGCTTGCGGATGCTTATAGGCGATGTCCGAGGCTACGCTGAGGATGGCGTACTCGATGCGGAGACGCTGGTTGACGCCTGCTTCGATGTAATTGGGCCGATGCCGGTGCTGGACAGCACACGGCAGGGACTGATCGACTACGCCTCGAAGTGGGGCGACCTGTCCTTCGATGACTACGATGCCACGGACTTCTCCGAGCAGAAGATTGTCACGATGCTCCAGATGGCGGTTACCACGCAGGAGTATCAGCTCGCGTAGATTCCATCGAGCCGAATTTGCCGAAACAAGATGAGGACACGATATGGCTACTCAGACAATGGCAAAACCCTTCACTCTGAAGTATCTGGACACGATTGGGTTTGTGGCGGACCAGGGTGGCAGGGGATTTCACCTGCCCACTGACATGGTGATCCGCGATGATGGCAGGATATTCGTTGCCAGTCGCAGCAACACGACCGCGTTGGATATAGTAGGGATTCAGATGGCGGCAGTTGACCACCAGTTCTTTGGTCAGCTGTACGGCTATGGCAGAGGCGATGGTCAGATGATATGGCCCTCCGCCGTAGCGCTGGACAGCGACAACATACTATATATGGCGGACGACTTCCTTCAGCGGGTAACGGTCTATGATGCCGAGGGCAACTTCGTCTCCAAGTGGGGCACGGTCGGTGCAGGTAATGGCCAATTCGATGGTCCCTCCGGCTTAGCGTTCGATGCGGATGATAACCTGTTGCTGGTTGACCATCGCAATCATCGCGTGCAGAAGATGACCAAGGACGGGCAGTTCATCAGCAAGTTCGGCTCGTTTGGTGACGGCGACGGCGAGTTCAACCTGCCCTGGGGCATTGCGCTCGATAATGGAGGCTTGATTTACATCGCTGATTGGCGCAATGATCGCATACAGAAGTTCACGCCGGACGGTGAGTTCATCGCGGCTTACGGCTCGACCGGCGACGGCGAAGGGCAATTTAGCCGACCGTCCGGTCTCGCGGTGGACTCGGACGGCAATATGTACGTCGCCGACTGGGGCAACCAGCGAGTGCAAGTGCTCGACGCCGACGGAAACTACATCACATCGCTGCGCGGTGAAGCGACTCTCGGCGAATGGGCTGTGGAGTACCTGAACGCCAATGCCGACGAGTTGGACGCTCGCTCGCGCTTCGTGCCGGAGTTCGAGGTTGATGTCAACGATGAACACGAAGCATCGGCGCGCATCGAGTCGTACTTCTGGGACCCGGTTACTGTTGTGCTGGATGAGCAAGAGCGCGTGTACGTGCTGGAGACTTGCAGGCATCGCTTCCAGGTGTATGAGAAGCAGACATAGTTTCTAGGAGGAACGTATCTTATGAGCAGCAATGGCAAGAACCGCAAACTGGTGGTGGTGCAGCTTTCGGGTGGCAACGACTACCTGAATTGTGTCGTGCCGTATAACAACCCACTCTATGCCGATAACCGACCAAATATCCGTATCACTGAGGATCGGGCAATCCCTATCGACGAGGATTACGGATTCAATCCGGGCATGGCTCCGATCAAGGACCTGTGGGATGAGGGCAAGGTTGCGATCGTTCATGGCGTCGGCTATCCGAACCCGAACCGCTCGCACTTCCGCTCGATGGACATCTGGCACACCGCCGAGCCGACAAAGGTTGGGAACCAAGGTTGGCTGGGCCAGGCGCTGCGAGAGATGGACCCCAGCGGCGAGAATGTTGTCGGTGGCGTGAATTTTGGCGCCGGCTTGCCTCGCGCTCTCGTATCGCCCGGTGTGCCGGTGGCGTCAGTCACCGACCTCGAGAGTTATGGGCTGCTTAACGACATCGACGGTGCGGAGCAGCGAACAGAGGCGCTTGAAGTATTCGCCAATATGTACTCGCAAGCTATCGGCAGTGGGCCGGTGATGGACTTCCTGAGCAAGACTGGTTTGGATGCCCTGCGCGGCGCGGACATTTTGCAGACGGCGCCGCAAAAGTACCAGTCCGATGTGGAATACGGCTCCGACTCTTACGGGAAGAGCATGAAGGGTGTGGCGCAGGTTCTGCTTGCCGATGTGGGGACGCGAGTCTGCTACACACAGCACGGCAGCTTCGATACGCACACAAACGAGGTTGCGCTTCAAGAGCGGTTGCTGACTGACATTTCCGGCGGCATCTACGACCTGTACACGGACCTGAAGCAGCACGACGCCAGCGAAGATGTGCTTATGCTGGTCTTTACGGAGTTCGGCAGGCGTGTGAAAGACAACGGCAACGGTTCCGACCATGGCTCCGGCGGCGTTTCCTTCCTGATTGGCGACGGCGTGAAGGGCGGGCATTACAACGAGTATCCGTCTCTGGAAGCACACACTCTAGTAGAGGGTGATCTTGCGTTCAACTTCGACTTCCGCGGTCTCTACACGGAGATACTTGAGGACTGGCTGGAAGTGGAAGCGAAGCCGATAGTTCAAGGCACTTATGAGAAGGTGGGCGCGCTGGCGGTGTAAGTTCACCTGTTCAGAGATTGTTTGTGAGTAGGAGGGGGCAGTCTCAAGACTGCCCTTCTCTTTGCATTCAGTGCGTGAAATGATGACCTGCTAGGATGCGGCGGCCGGCGCAACCTTTTCCGCGAAATGCTCCAGGATGCGTATGCACTCCCCAATGTCGTTTGTTGGGAAGTCATACGTGAGCTGATGTATGCCGATGTCGGCGCACTTCTTGATGTCCTCGATGACGGTTGGCGTATTCGCGGAGATGCCCGCACCGGTTGTCTCGTTGCCGCTGCCTGATCCCGACACCCCTATGTCGGAGATATGCAGGCTGCGCTTGAGCGAGATGGTGATGTCGTCAGGGCTACGTCCTTCCGCTTCGACCTGCTGGTAGAGGTAAGGCAGATTGCGGGTAACAAATTCGGGCGTCTGTCGAGAAGGATGCCAGGCATCGCCGTACTTCGCGGTGCGGCGGAGGGCGCGGCGTGTGTGTCCGCCCACCCATATTGGGATGCGCGGCTGCTGCACTGGCTTCGGCTCGAAGAAGATGCCGTCGTAGTTATAGTAGTCGCCGTTGTATGCCGGCTCCTCCTCACTCCAGAGGTTCGAGAAGATTTCCAGCCACTCGTTAGTCATTGGGCCTCTCTCGGAGTAAGCTACGTCGAGCGTCTCGAACTCCTTCTCCAGCCAGCCCACGCCCACGCCGCAGACGGCTCTGCCCTTCGATAGTACGTCGAGCGAGGCGAATATCTTCGCCTGCAAGATGGGGTTGCGGTACGGCACGATTACGACTGTGCTGCCGATGCGTATGCTGCTGGTGCATGCGGCGACATAGGCGAGGACGGTGAGGGTTTCAAGGAACGGCGCATCGTGCGGGCGGCGGAACGAGCCGTCCGGAGTGTAAGGGTACTGGTTCGTGGGTGCCGTGGGTAAGACGATATGATCGCCGATCCAGACCGACTCGAATTCAAGCTCTTCTGCTTTTTGCGCGAACTTGCGCAGTTCGTCGCCGTCCATCGTGTTGGGCAGGCAGAATCCATATTCCATTACGCTGCTCCTTTCATCATAGCCGAACCCGGTGAAGTCGGCAGGAGTATATCAAATGCGAATGCGGCAAGTTAGTCTGATGGACGGATGCCCTCGAAGTACCTTCTGGGGTTTTCGATCATCATCCGGGCGATTGCAGTCTCAAGTATACCGGAGTCGATTAGTCTGGGGATTACGGCGCGGCTGAGCCAGAGGTATCCGTCCGGGTTCTGCTCCCTGCCGGGCATGCCCGGCGAGCCGATGCGAGACAGCACGATGTTCCAGTCGTGGGACAGCATCATGTTTGATGCTAAGCCCTCGTCCAGCCGCTCTTTCAGATAGTCGGTTCTCTGCTGCCACGGCGGAAGGTCCGGGCGGCCGAAGGGATTGTTTATGTCCCAGCCCAGCCAGACGCCGAGTCGAGCAAGCTCGTGATGATAGTCCGGGTCGAGAGTGTTGTTGAGGTGTCCCACGTATATATGATGAGGCTCTACGCCCTCCTCTTTGAGGATTCGCACCTGCTCCAAACCTATACGCGACTCTGCCGGCGTGTGGGTGGTAATGGGGACGCCTGTGCGAAGGTGAGTTTGTGCGGAGGCGCGCAGCATCAGCTCCTCGTTTTGAGTAATCGGGGCGCTGGTGGCTACTTTTATTATGCCGGCCTTGATTTCCGTACCGTCTATTCCCTGCTCGATTTCCCGCACCCAAAGGTCCGCGACGAAGTCCTTGTCCCTGCCCCAGAAGCTTCGTGGAATATCCAGCCAGCAGCCAGTGCAGCATATGAACTGCACGCCGGTCTTTTCCGAAACCTCTTTCATGAGCAGGACATCCCGCCCCAAGTCCATTGGAGAAACTTCGACCACAGTGTCAATCCCGCCGCTCTTAGCCTCGGTGAATGACTCCAGAGCCATTTCGAGGGCTTGGTCTCGGAGCTCAAGTTCAGGGTATGTATTTCGGATGCCGGCGGACGAATCGATTAGGTGCTCATGAGGCAGAGTGAACCCCAGAGCCGCCGTATCTAGCGGTCCCCGCACCGAGTTTATGGTTGCCATGCCAAGCCTCCGATTGCTTCATTCAGTTCAGTAGTGGCTTTCGCGGACGTCTCTCATCGAATTATACAGGCGTTGGCTCTATTTGGCGGCGATAGAGTCAATATGAAGTACAATGTTTTGAAAGGAGTGGTACGGATGTAGGAGAAGTCGGCTGCGACAAAGTACGTACAGGAGAGATAAACATGCCAATCATAGATCATAATAATGCGCCGGAAGTCCCGTGGAGGCCGAATTATCGCAAGTGGCTTATTACGCAAGAGGGAGACGGCACAACTTCGACGGAGGCAGCTATAAGCGAGGTCGGAGTCGGCACGGGCGCTCCGCTACACACGCACGAGGACGACGAACTCATAGTGGTGCTGAGCGGCGCGTTGAGCGTCCGGTACGGAGATGAGACGCACGAAGTCGGCGCGGACCACACAGTGGTCGTGCCTCCCAACGTGCCGCATGGGTTCACGGCAATCGGGGATGGCCCTGCGAGAATCATTGGAATGTTTCCGGCGAAGGACCCATTCCTACGGACGCGGTATTTGGAAGGCGAACCACCGGAGGCTGAAGGCTAACGATAGCGTTGTGCGCGACTTTCGGCGAGTCAGTCTTGAGCCATCCCCTTGAAATATATCAGCCGCAGAAACGGCATCTCATATTCTCATCCGAGAAAATGAGAGCTTTGTCACCGTCCTCAATGGCGAAGTCCAAGAGTACACGCAAAGCCTTTG
>JAGGDZ010000067.1 GCA_024648655.1 Chloroflexota bacterium
GACGATAAGGGGATACAAGAGTGTGGATGGGATGCTGAACGGGTTGTGGCTGACGCAGTGGGTGTGGAGTGGTGCTGACGGACTGTCGCTAGGTGAGTTGGTGGCGGTGTAGTCGTCCGGCGTCTGAAACGCAGGCTGCCGCGTCTTGTTGACTCCTCCCGAAACTACACACCGCCTTTGGAACAGTTACGCCCGCGAGTCAGGTTTGGCGCGGTTTGCCCTAGTGTGGTAACCTAGCGGCTGTCGGCGTGGATTCTACGCGCCGCAACTAACGCTACCAAAATACATAGGACACAGGAGTATTGATATGGCAAAGGTTACGGGCAGCTATCTTATCGCCAAGACGCTCGCGGAAGAGGGCGTGGAGAAGCTCTTCTACCTGATGGGAGGACCTGACTTCGACATCGTGATGGGCTGTCAGGACTTCGGCATCGAGACTATCGACTTCCGTCATGAGCAGGCGGCAGCGTTCGCGGCGCATGCATACGCGCGCGTTACCGGAAAGCCGGGCGTATGCACGGCAGCGTCAGGTCCCGGCACGCTCAACCTGCTCACCGGCGTGTATGCGGCATCAATCGACTGCTCGCCGATGGTTATTCTCGGCGGCGCGAGCGCAGTGCATGAAATCGGCAGGGAGACCTTCCAGGAGGTTGACCAAGAACGTATCATGGAGCCAATCGTCAAGTATTGGCATCGGCCCACGATGGCGGCCCGCTATCCTGAAATCGTTAGCACAGCCTACCGACAGGCGATGTCCGGCAGGCCCGGTCCCGTCTATATCGACTGCGGTGCAGACGTGCTGTACGAAGAGATCGAAGAGGACGAGGCAGTGAAGCCGACACATGCGGCGCGCAAGTCGGTTCCCGCAGGCGACCCCGACGCCATCAAGGAAGCTGTGGACATGCTCGCAGCGGCGGAGCGCCCGATGATATTCTCCGGCGGCGGCGTATTTTTCGCGGGCGCATCGCCTGAGATGGAGCGGCTGGTTGATTTGACCAGCACGCCATTCTATACGGCGCCGATGTCGCGCGGCGTGGTGCCGGAGGACCATCCCGTCTCCTTCCAGGGGGCGCGCAGCACGGCGATGCGCGAGGCAGACCTCGTGCTGGTCATAGGCACGCGGATGAACTGGATGATCAACTACGGTCAGCGCTTCGGCAACGCTAAGGTGATACAAATCGACATCGAGGCGAGCGAGATAGCGCATAATCGAGATGTTGACCTCGGTATCGTTGGAGACGCCAAGGCGGTGCTGGGGCAGATGGTTGCGGAAATAGAGGCGCGACCTGAGGACTTTGCCGGCAGGCTGGAGTCGCCTTGGATCGTGCGCTTGCAGGAGGACAACGATCGCCGCGCCGGTCAGCAGACGGCATTGCTGAACTCGGAGCAGACACCGATACACCCGCTGCGCCTCTGCAAAGAGATTCGCGACTTTCTCGACCGTGATGCCATACTTTGCGTTGACGGCAACGAGATTCTGCATTTCGGCCGGCAGTCGCTACCGACTTATGTGCCGGGACACAGACTGAACTCCGGCGTGACGGGCACGATGGGCGTGGGCTTGCCTTACGGCATCGGCGCGCAGGTAGCGAAGCCGGACACGCAGGTGCTGGTGCTGCATGGAGACGGCTCGATGGGCATGAACGCGATGGAGATCGACACCTGCGTTCGCTTCAATCTGCCGGTGGTCACGGTCATCAGCAACAATGCCGGCTGGACCGCGCGCACGCCTGACCGCCGCAAGCCGGGTCGCGAGCTTGGCTTCACGAACTACGATGGCATGGCGCGGGAACTCGGCGCATACGGCGAAGAGGTTACCGACCCGGACGAGATTCGCCCGGCGCTGGAGCGCGCCTTCGCAAGCGGCAAACCCGCCGTGGTAAACGTCATCGTGGAGCCGACTGCCGCGGGAGTGTCACGCGCATGGGGCGGTTCTCGGATGGAGTAGTTTTCAGAGTAGCAGGCATTTAGAGATGAGAAAGGGACGGCTTGCAAGCCGTCCCTTTCTCATCTCTTATGCTATCGTGGATGTAAGCTCTGGATTCAAGCGCGTTCACAGACAGAGTTGTCCAATGATCCCAGATACATTTCAGACCTCATATGACTTCACAACGCACCTTACCCACTTCTGCAGGGTGCTGCGCTCGCATGGACTGCTGATAAGTCCGCAGGAGACGGCGGATGTGATGCGGGCGCTGGGCGCGGTGGACATGATGGACAAGGGGCGGGTCTATTGGTCGCTGCGCGCGCTGCTGCTGTCACGGCGAGATGAGATTCCGATTTACGATTCGCTGTTCGAGAGGTTCTGGAACTTCGAGGAACTGCCGCTGCGTCCCCACATCGATTCGGATGACGACCTCGTGGGGGGCGCTAAGGAATTTCGGCGCACGCCAAGCATGGCGATGATGCCGGAAGACGATGCCTCCTCACAGAACACTCTGGTGCAGATGCTACGGACGGGCGCGAGTAGCCGCGCCACTGCTTCACCGCCCGACCTGAGTGTTCTGCGCTCGGATGAGCTTTCTGAGCTGTCGAGGGTCGCGGCTCGGATGATCCGAGCGATGGCAACACGTCCCGGGAGACGGCGCAAAAGACACCCGCGCAAGGGCGGCCCAGACCTGCGAGGTGCGATGCGGCTTAACTTAAGCAGAGGAGGCGACGCCGTGGTGCTGCCCCGCAAGCGGCGCGTACCAAGAACTCCGCGCCTGCTGGTATTGCTGGATGTGAGCGGCTCGATGGAGCGACATGTGCAGTTGCTGCTGCAGCTCATCTTCGCGGTTACGCAGCATACGAAGCGAGTCGAGACCTTCGTGTTCAGCACTTCGGCAACGCGGGTCACGCGCGAACTGAGCGCACCGTCCTTCAGCGAGGCATTGGCTCGCGTCGGGCGCGTGGCGCGGCACTGGTCGGGTGGCACACGCATAGGTATGGCTCTCGCCCAGGTGAACACACGGTATCAGCATGTTCTAAACCGCTATACGACGGTGTTCCTCTTGAGCGATGGCTGGGACACGGGGGAGCCGGAGCGGCTGTCCCAGGAAGTGCGGCGCATGAGGCGGCGAGTTCACCGCATCGTATGGCTGAACCCGTTGCTGGGAAGCGAGGACTACCAGCCGTTGACTCGAAGCCTGCAAGCCGCGCTGCCACACATCGACCACCACGCATCCGCGCGCGATGTCGAAAGCCTCAAGCGGTTGCCGGCGCTACTGCGGTGAAGGTACTTGCCGACGCGGATGCACGGGCGGACAGGATTTGTTTGGTATAATACCCCGTACACTTAAATGTCGGAATCGAAACATTAAGAGGCTCCACACGCAGGAAGGCAGCACAGCGGAAAGCGGTGTTGCTCGCCTGAAAACGCGCGTGGACAGAATGAACGAAACGCTCGTCACGAACGAAGACATCAAGCCAGTGCATAACCACCTTGACAACCTGACGATGATGGTTATCGTAATAGGTTTCCTCAACATTGTGGCTGTAGTATTGTGGCTGTAGTAACGGTTCGGCTGATTACTTAGATCGGGATGATGCCATGCCAGACTTCCAAATCATATCCGGCTTCAAGCCGACGGGCGACCAGCCTGAAGCAATTACCAAGGCCGTCGCCGGGATCGACGAGGGGCTGACGCACCAGACGCTTATGGGCGTTACGGGCAGCGGCAAGACATTCACGATGGCGAACATCATCGAGAAGGCGCAGCGCCCTACGCTGGTCATCGCGCACAACAAGACGCTTGCGGCTCAACTCGCCACCGAGTTCAAAGAATTCTTCCCGAATAACGCGGTCGAATACTTCGTGAGCTACTACGACTATTACCAGCCGGAAGCATACGTGCCGCGCACCGATACCTATATCGAAAAGGACGCCGACATCAACGAGGAACTGGACAAGTTGCGCCACGCCGCCACACGCGCCCTTCTGACGCGGCGGGACACGCTCATCGTGGCGTCCGTCTCCTGCATATTCGGACTTGGGTCTCCGGAGGAGTACCAGAGTTTCGTCGCGTATGTGCGAAAGGGCGAAATGCGGAACCGCCGCCTGCTCATCCGACAGCTCGTGGACATGCAGTACGAGCGCAACGACATGGATTTCGCGCGTGGCAACTTCCGCGTTCGCGGCGACACGATGGAGATTCTGCCTGCGTACGAGGAACTTGGCGTGCGTATCGAGTTCTGGGGCGATGAGGTGGAGCGTATCGTAACGGTTGACCCTCTGACCGGCGAATTGCTGGGCGAGCGCGATGACATCGAGATATTCCCGGCGAAGCACTTCGTCACATCGCAGGAGAAGATGACGCTTGCGATTCAGGACATCGAAGTGGAACTGGAAGAATGCGTCCGCGACCTGAAGGCGCAGGGCAAGCTGCTGGAGGCGGAACGGCTGGAATCCAGGACCCGCTACGACATCGAGATGATGCAGGAGACCGGCTACTGCGCCGGCGTGGAGAACTACTCCCGGCACTTGGCGCGGCGAGATGCCGGCAGTACGCCCTACACTCTAATGGACTACCTGCCGGAGGACTACCTGCTGTTCGTGGACGAGTCGCATATGACGCTGCCCCAGATACGCGGGATGTTCCGCGGCGACCAGTCGCGCAAGGAAACACTGGTGGAGTTCGGCTTCAGGCTGCCGTCCGCGCTGGACAACAGACCCCTGAACTTCCAGGAGTTTGAGGAGCATGTAAACCAGGCAGTGTATGTCACGGCGACCCCGGGCCCATACGAGCATGAACACAGCCAGAGTATGATCGAGCAGGTGATTCGTCCGACAGGCTTACTCGACCCGGTAGTCGAGGTGAAGCCGACGACCGGCCAGATTGACGACTTGCTGTACCAGATACGGGAGCGTGTGGCGAAAGGTCAGCGCTGCCTGATAACAACGTTGACGAAGCGGATGTCGGAGGAGCTTGCGGACTACCTGCGCGAGATGGGCGTGAAGGTCCACTACCTGCACTCGGAGATAGACACGCTGGAGCGGAGCGAGATATTGCGCGACCTGCGGCTGGGTGTCTATGACGTAGTGGTCGGCATTAACTTGCTGCGAGAGGGGATCGACCTGCCGGAGGTGAGCCTTGTCGCCATACTGGACGCGGACAAGGAAGGTTACCTGCGATCGCTAACGGCGCTGGTGCAGACCATAGGCAGGGCGGCGCGGCATGAAGAAGGCAGCGTCATCATGTATGCTGATGTCGTCACCGATTCCATGAAGCAGGCGATAGACGAGACGGAGCGGCGGCGCGCAATTCAGGAGGCGTACAACCGCGAGCACGGCATCACGCCGCAAGGGATACGCAAGGACGTTCGGGATATTACGGAGCGCGTGAGAGCGGTGGCGGAGCAGGCGACGCCGTACATCACCCACGAAGACATCCCGAAGGACGACCTGACACGCCTCATCAAGGACCTCGAGGCGCAGATGAAGGCGGCATCCCGCGCGCTCGAATTCGAGAAGGCTGCGCTGCTGCGCGACCAGATTATCGACCTGAGAAAAGTGCTCGTGGGGTAGAGAGCCGCTTCAGACTGCTCGCTCTCCACCGGAGCTGACTTCCTGAATTTCAGTCGGTTGAGCAATTCGAGAATCCTTCTTGAAGACTGAAGCGAGCGCGCCGAAAAGCTGCAACACAGCCATGGCGAAAAACGCCGTCTTCAGCCCGCTTAAGAACGATTCGAGCAGCCCTGAGCCGGGGGCAGCATCCAGCACCTCGTCAATCTTGACCTCGAAGCCACGGCTGACCATCACCGCCGTAACGATGGACGCTGCGATCGCAGTACCCGTTACATTGCCGGAGTTGCGCGACAGGTTCACGAACGCTGCAACTACGCCGTGCCGTGCCGAGTCCGCCGCGCTGAAGATAGACGCCGAGTTGGGCGACTGGAAGATGCCGGACCCGACGCTTTGTAGCAAGATTCCTGCAAGAACGATGACTATTGAAGATGATGTGGTGAGAGACGCCAGGACCAGCAGCCCGACCGCTGAGAGAAGTAAGCCGATTATGTTGAACGGTCTCCAGCCGTAGCGGTCGGAGAGGAATCCGCTGACCGGTCCCATGACAATCCTGCTTGCGGCGTTGGGTAAAAGGGCGAATCCGACAAGTGCCGGCGTAAAGCCTAGTGCCGCCTGAAGATAGAAGGGCAGCAGGAAGCGGGACGAGGTAATGCCCAGGAACGACATGAAATTCGTGCCAATGCCGATACTGAAAACCTTACTCCTGAAGAGAGTCATATCGAGCATTGGAGACGGAGAACGAATCTCCCACCGGACGAACGCAGCGAGAAACGCGACGAAGCCGATAGTTCCGAGTATTATCGGTGGAGACGACCAGCCCATGCGCGAGCCGTTAGACACTGTCATAAGAAAGGAAAGCAGAACCGCTGTTGACAGCGCCGCGCCCGCGTAGTCGTAGCGAGTGATCCGGGTGTCCTGCCGAAACGCCTCGCTCCTTATTATTAGCAGGACGGCAGCCATGGTCACAAGTCCCATTACGATATTGATGTAAAAGAGCCAGCGCCAATCAAGCGCGGTAATGAGGAATCCGCCGGCGACGGGACCAAGCACGCCGCCCGTGCCAACTACACTCGCGTGGGAGCCGATGCCCTTGCCGCGCTCCTCGGCGGGGAAGACCGAAGTTACCATCGCCATTCCGGTGCCCTGCGTCATTGCCGCGCCAAGTCTCTGCAATGCCTTTGCGCCTATCAGCGCGAATATGCTGGCTGAGGTTGCGGCAAAGACGGCGGCTACGACGAATATGACGAGACCTGAGAGAAATATGCGCTTCCTGCCTACGATGTCGGAGAGCCTGCCCATCGGCAGCAAGAGCGCGCTTATCGTCAGTCCTTCTGCTATGACCACCCATTGGACAGTCGCAAGATCGGCGTTAAAATACTGGGCTATGGTGGGAAGCGCAACCGACATGCCGCCGTGGTTTATGACTGAAGTCAGCGTACCCAGCGCGACGGCGGAGAATACCCACCAGCGGTATATTGGCTTGTCGATTAGACCGGAAGCGAGCATGTGGAGTCGCAGTGGCTGAGGATGTTTAGGCGCGGACTTCGGAGGCTTTCGCAGCGGCAATCGGCATCTTCCAAGTTTCGTTGCGAAGCTCGGAATACCTCGAACCGAATGAAGTCATCTGTCCATAGGGTGTATTTGTGAGATGGAAGGAACACTCTTTCGCCCCATTCTATCAGATAATGTCGTACCCCTTGAGACCGCCCGAAAATGATCGACGCAGGGCGTGCTGGTATAATCGCATTTCAGAGATGTTCACATGCGGGAGGATTGGTTATGCTGATTCCGTTCACTTCACCCTATGATCTGCGTGGCACATTGTGCGGGGGGCAGGCGTTTCGGTGGCGCGACGAGGGCGGCGGCCGGTTCTGCGGCGTGATACTCGGCAATGTTGTCAGGATGCGAAGAGTTGACGATGGTATCGAGTTCGTGAGCGCGCCCGACGATGAGACTTCGCTCGCTCCACTCGTGAGGGACTACCTACGGGTGGATGACGACATGGACGAAATCTATGCTGCGCTCAGCGAGGACGAGCATCTCGCCGATGCAGTGAAGCACCATCAGGGCTTGCGCGTGCTGCGCCAGGAACCGTGGGAGTGCCTCATAGGTTTCATCTGCTCGGCGAACAACAATATCCCGCGCATCACCGCGAACGTTGAGGACATGGCTACGAACTACGGCAAGGTTCTGCCCGATCCTGATAGCCAGGAACGCGTGAGGAGCGCATTCCCTTCGCCAAGAGAGCTGGTGGATGCGGGAGAACAGGCGCTGCGCGACCTGAAGCTGGGGTTTCGCGCTCCGAATGTGATTGGCGCGGCGGAGAGAGCCTTGCACGGAGACGCGCCGGACTTGTACGCGCTGAGGGAGGCGGACTTCGATGATGCGCTTGCGGCGCTAATCACGCTGCGGGGGATTGCCGACAAGGTAGCGAACTGCGTGATGTTATTCTCGCTGGACAAGCCGCAGGCGTTCCCAGTCGATGTATGGATAGTGAAGGCGATGCGAGACTGGTATCCGGAGGCGCCGGTGCCGCCTGCCCTGAACAGCAACGGCAACAAGACCGCTCCGACGGAGAAACACAAGCGCGAAATGCGGGAGTGGGCGCAAGAACGGTTCGGCGAGCATGCGGGGTACGCGAACCAGTACATGTTCCATCACAAGCGCTGGCTGGATCAGGCGGCGGAGTAGGCGTAGCTCTAAGTCGTCCTCGTCCGCAAAAGGAAGGTCTTCTATGGGAAGGATGCCTTTCTCTTCTGCCCAAGCGCGCAACTTGGCGTCCGAGCGCTTATGCCCTTCTTTCATGCCTCCCACCCTGCCCTCAGCGCACCCTATGCGATCCTTCCTCTCGCTGCTGTTTGCTGAGCATTTTTGCCAATACCATGACTGCCTCGACGAATAATGCTGCGGCTATGGCGTTCATTACGGCACCTACCCCTAACGAACCCGACGCCTTGATGATTCCGAGCGCGACATGGGCGAATGTGTCGTCCGCCGCGCGCTGCTGCATGAGCGTATAAGCCTCGAACCCGACGCCTGTATGTACTGGATCAGGAATATAGCAAAGCATGCCCCGATTGTCGGAGGATAATACATTGATCATATCGGGATTCGTTGTTCCGGTTCGATGCGCGCAGTTGCCACAGGTTTGAACGCCAACGTCCGTATTATGTATTAACCGTAGTATATACAGTACAAGAGTATTGGCTCGTGGGCGCAGTTAGGTTGCGGATGTTCGCCTGCGGCCGCTCACCTGTGGCAATTACGCCATTGGCAGGCACGGCTAAACGGACAGGTGGCTGCGGATGATGTCCGGGAGCTGATACAGGCTGCAATTCATGCGACGCGCCGGAGGAAGGGAGCGCAGAAACGCTGAGCCGTAGCGGCTTGCGGTTACGCGGCGGTCGAGGATGATAACCGCGCCGCGATCGGCTTTCGTGCGTATCAGGCGACCGAAGCCCTGCCGCAGCCGCAGGATTGCCTCCGGTACGGCGTACTGCATGAAGGCGTTATCATACAGTTCGGAGCGTGCCTGAAATACCGGATCGGTGGGCACATTAAATGGCAGGCGGGCGACAATGAGGACGCTTAGCGCATCACCGGCTAAGTCAACTCCCTCCCAGAAGCTGGAAGTGCCTAGCAGGACGGCGCGCGGGTTTTGCATGAAGCGGCGCACGACCTGCGCGGGAGGTCCGTCCGAACCTTGCTGCAACACCTCGATGCCGCGCGCCTTGAGGTCGTTCCTGATGCTCGAAGCGGTGCTGCGAAGTGCACCATACGAGGTGAATAGCGCCATCGTGCGGCCATCAGCGGCGATTGCGGCGTCCTTGATTGCAACTTCGAGGGCTTCTTGGTATGCCCATGAACGCGGCTCGGGCATGTCGTTTGGCAGGCATAGTACGGCGGCGCTGGGATAGTCGAAGGGCGAGCCAAGCAGCAGTTCGCGGGCGTCCTTGAAGCCGGTGCGCTCGATGATGTGTTCGAACTTTTGCTCCGTGCTCAGAGTGGCGCTGGTCATGATGACGCTGCGAGTCTGGGAGAATACAAGCTCGTCAAGCTGCTCCGCCACATGCAGAGGCGCGGAATGCAGCGAGAGTTCAGCGCGGCGCGCTGACAGTGTTAGCCAGTAGATTGCATCATCTTCGGGTGCGACAACGAACTCCTTGAGTTGACGGCGCAGTGTGTCGTTAGTTTGCGCCGCATCTGCGAGATCGTTCACCAGAGACTCGTAGTTGAGCAGCCCTGCCTCTTCTAGGTCGGCAAGCGCCCTTTGCAAGTTTGCGAGCTGCCTGCCGAGTTCCGCGAGGGCGAGGTCCGCGTTCTCCCATCCAATTTCTAGTTCGGACCACTTCGGATTTGAGCGAGTTCCGCGAGTAACACGAACCTGCTGAGCGTACCGGGCCTGCCCTTGGCGTCCGTTGCCGGAGGGCTGAGCCATCATTTCGAGTCCTGCCATGAGGCGCGCGATGCTGTCGCGCATACGGGGCAGCAGACGGGCAAGCCCGTCCACGACAGTCTCGACCGTTTCACGGCGGTCTGTGGTATCCGCTGTCGCCGTGCGGAACGCAGTGATCGCCTGATTGGGCAAGCCGCCCTCGCCACTTAGTGACTGAAAATGCTCATTGAAGCCTGCTTGCGTCAGCTCAAAGCCGAGGTGCTTCGTTGCTTCCTCTTCAAGGTGGTGCGCCTCATCAATAATGAGCACATCGTAGTCCGGGATAAGCGTGCCGCCGACAGTAGCGTTGGACAGCAACAGCGCATGGTTGACAATGACCAGATGCGAAGCGGCGGCGCGTTCGCGGGCGGAACGCAGAAAGCAGACACTTTCGTTTCTCAGGCAGCCCCTTGCGTTGTTCGCGGAAAGCCTATCCCAAGGTGCGGCCGCCCTTGGATGACCGAGGTTGATTTCGGCGCGGTCTCCGCTGGCGGTGGATTGCAGCCATAGCATCGTCTTGGCGAGCATGCGCGCTTCGTCAGAAGTTGGCTCCGGAGCGGTGGACATGGTATTCCAGCGGCGCATGCACAGGTAATTGGCGCGTCCCTTGAGCGGCGTAAAGCGTAATCCTTCGCCACCGCCCTCGACAGACTTCAGTGCTTCCACGAGGATGGGCACGTCCTTCTGCAGAAGTTGCTCCTGGAGGTTGATGGTATTAGTGGATATTACGACCCGCTTGCCGTTGGCAAGGGCGTAGAGTGCGGCGGGCAGGAGGTATGCAAGCGACTTGCCGACACCCGTTCCCGCCTCGATGATGATACGCTCGCCGTCGTTGATCGCCTCGGTGACCGCCTGTGCCATCTGCGCCTGCTCGGAACGCGCTTCAAAGCCTTCAAGCGCCTTAGAAAGAGCGCCGCCATCGCTGAACATGGACGCGACCATGTCGGAATCTATCGGCGTGATCGTCTCACGCTCGCGCAGGACACCACCTGCATGAAGCCTGCGGGAAATTCGCTGCATGTCGAGGCCGTTGATGCCGATGGTGGAATCAACCTCGCCGGATGCTGCGCCGGTAGCGCGAGGGCTGGCGGCAAGTCCATTCAGCAGGTATGCGAAGGACCAGTTGGACGCCTGGGCAAGTCTCTGCATAGCGGAAAGCGTCATGGAGTCAAGAGCGGAGGCGTCTCCGAGCAGACTGAGGAAGAGCATCTTGGCGGCGATAGCATCGTCTAGGGCGCGGTGTGGACTGTCGTGCGGAAGTTCGAGGCACTCCGCTATGTTTTCCAGCGAGTAGCTGGGAGCATCGGGGCGGACTACATATGCGAGGTCATAGGTGTCCACTATGGGGTTGGTCAGCTCGATTCCGTTGCTTCGCAGGAAGCCGAGGTCGAAGTCGGCGTTGTGCGCGATGAGCGGCGATGCGCCCACGAATGCAATAAATGAAGCTGCCACGCGCTCGATGGTGTCGGCGCGGTCTAAATCGCGCTGCCGGATGCCCGTGAGGGATGCGATAAACGGGCTGATGCGCCGCTGCGGATTGACGAGACTCTGAAAAGAGTCGATCGTCCTTCCGCCCTGGAACTTGACTGCGCCAATCTCTATGATGGCGTCCTTCTGGGCGTCCAGTCCCGTGGTTTCGAGGTCGAAGGCGACCCATACATCTTCGGACGGGTCGGTGTGGCGTGGGAACAAGGGTATTAGTCTTTCGTTTGGTGAGTCGCTCAGTAAGTCAGCCGATTCTGCGTGTTGATAAGCGTAGCAGAAGTTGAGGTTAGGCGCACATAGTTTCTGGTACGCGGTTTCAGGAGATTTTGTGGGCGTGGTTGTGCGTAAAGTCGTAACAATCTAACATTAGGAGGCTGACAGGATGGACAGGGATGGACAGGATAGAGAGGATAGAGAGGATGAACGAATGAGTACATCGGGTTCGGGCATGGTGAGCGGAAGCGAGCTGATTGGCAGGGCGTTGGCGCTCGAGGGCGTAAGGAATGTGTTCACGATTGCGGGCGATCATGTACTGCCCGCGCTAGACAGCATGGCGGATATGGGATTCCGCTTCGTGGACACGCGGCACGAGCAGGCGGCGGCGCACATGGCGGACGCCTGGGGACGCATCACAGGCGAGCCGGGTGTGGCGATGTACACTACGCCGGGCTTCTCCAACGCGATACCGGGGCTGGCGAACGCGATGCACTCGGAAAGCCCGCTGCTGTCCATAAGCGGCTCAGCCGAACTCAGCGAGCTTGGGCGTGGCGCGATGCAGGAGATTGACCAGGTAGGCATGGCGCGTCCCGTCACGAAGGGCGCGTGGATGGTAACAGACACCCGGCGCATCCCAGATATGATCGCGCACGCGCTCCGTGTCGCGTACAGCGGGCGGCGTGGTCCCGTGCATCTGACGATCCCGGTGGACATTCAGCAGAATTTCGTCAGAGAGGAAGAGGTGGCATTCTACCAGCCGAGCGAGTATAGGGGCATCGGCGCGGCGCAGGCTTCACAAGCCGACATCGAGCAGGCAGTGGCTATACTGCGCGGCGCGAAGCGACCGCTTATCATAGCAGGGAGCGCAGCGTCATACGCGCGCGCAGGCGAGGCGGTGCAAGAGTTCATCGAGACCACGCGGCTTCCGCTGCTGACAGAAGGGGACGCGCGCGGGATGGTGTCCGACGAGCATGCGTACTGCCTGGGGTTCTTCGATCAAGGGTTGAGCCGCACGGCTCGCAAAATTCGTGAAGCGGATGTGGTGATGATGCTGGGGCGCAAACAGGACCTGATTATCGGATACGCGATGTCACCAACAATCCCCCCCGACGCGAAAATCATACAGGTTGACCCGTCGGAGGCGGAGATAGGGCGCAATCGCGGCGTTGCGGTGGGTATCGCTGGGGATGTGGAGGCGACGATACGCCAATTGACCGCAGAAGCATCGAAGCATTCGTGGTCTGAACTGGATTGGATTAGCGAACTGCGCGCGGAGCGCAGGGCGTGGCACGAGCACTTGGAGTCGCTGGCGGCGGCTGAAGTGCCGATGCACGCGATGTTTGTGCATCGGACGGTGATGCAGATGCTTCAACCGGACGACTACCTTGTGTTCGACGGCGGTGACTACTGCCATTTCGGGCGGGCGTACCTGCCGGCGCGAATGCCCAAGAGCTGGCTGTATGTCACGCCGTCCGGGATGCTGGGGCACACCTTTCCGACTGCGCTGGCGGCGAAGCTGGCGCACCCGGAGCGGCGCGTGATAGCGTTCAGCGGCGACGGCGCCTTCGGCTTCAACGGCATCGAGTTCGACACTGCGGTGCGGCACAATCTGCCAATCGTATGCGTGCTGGGCAACGACTCGGCATGGGGTATCGACCGGCAGATTCAGCTAGGCGTCTATGGCAAGCCGGTCGCGACCGACCTGCTGCCCACTCGCTACGACCAGGTGGTGCGCGGGCTTGGCGGGCACGGTGAGGTCGTGGAGAATCCGGAGGAACTGCACCCGGCGCTGGAGCGATGCTTGAAGCTGGAACGCCCCGCGCTCATCAACGTGCAGGTGCAGAGAGCAGTCAGCCCGCGCGGGCAGGCGGCGATCAATCGCTGGAAGAGCCATACGCTGGAGGCATTTTAGGGGAAGGGAACTCACATCGATGGACAGGATGGTACTTACTGCTGACGAACTGAAAGACTGGCACACTGATGAAATCCAACTTACAACTCAGCGTTGTTGACCAGTCGCCTGTGCGTAAAGGCGGTACGGCGCATGACGCCCTTACGGAGACTGTAAGGCTCGCGCAGGCTGTGGAGCGTCTGGGCTACCGGCGCTTCTGGGTGGCGGAGCATCACAATCTCGCGAACTTCGCCGGGACCAGCCCGGAGATTCTCATCGGGCAGATTGCGGCAAGGACAGAGCGCATCCGCGTGGGCAGCGGCGGTGTGATGCTGCCGCACTACAGCGCGTTCAAGGTTGCTGAAGTGTTCCGCATGCTGGAGACGCTGTTTCCGGGGCGCATTGATCTCGGCATAGGTCGGGCGCCGGGCAGCGATCAGATTACGGCAGCGGCGCTGTCATATCCGCGCCCACAACTGGATATCCGACACTACCCTATCGTGGTGCGCGACCTGTTGAACTTCCTGAACGACACTGTGGACGCTGAGCATCCCTTCGCATCGCTGCACGCGGGGCCGGGCGAGTTCACCGCGCCGGATGTGTGGCTGCTGGGTTCGCGCGCGGACAGCGCGGCGATGGCTGCGGAAATGGGCTTGCCGTTCAGCTTCGCGCACTTCTTCGGGCTGGCAACCGAGCACGGGCCCGCCATCGCAGAGATGTACAGGCAGAACTTCAAGCCGTCGGCGTATTTGTCAGAGCCGAAGGTGAATGTGGCATTTCAGGTACTGTGCGCGGAGACTGATGAGGACGCGCAGAGAATCGCGTCCAGCCGCAATTTGTCGCGGGTGCGCTCGGTGCAGGGCATGCGCGAGGGGGTGCCGCCAATCGAGGAGGCGCTTGCATACGAGTATCGCCCGGACGAGTGGGCGTACCTGTCGAAGATGAAGGAAAGCTACATCGACGGCACGCCCGAATATGTACGCGACAAGATAGAAGAGCTTGCGGACTCTTACTCGACCGATGATATAGGCATCGTTACAATATGCTACGATTTCGCGGACAGGGTGCGTTCGTATGAACTGGTGGCGGAGGTGTTTGGGATGGATGGACTGGATGAACAGAGCGGTTAGAGATGAGCACGCCCGTTGACACACCTGATGTGATGGCTGCCATCGAGGCGATGGCTGAAAGGCTGCGGGACGAGTACGGCGCGAGCGCTGTAA
>JAGGDZ010000293.1 GCA_024648655.1 Chloroflexota bacterium
GAAGACGACGTTAACCATCTGCTCTGCATTGAGTTTGCCCCACCAGTTTGCCGCCGCGTCAGTATGCGAAGCCTCCACTTTGTCGCCCGGGATCACCATTGTGCTCAATACGACGGCCAAGACCGCCGACAGTGCAAGCATCACGCCCACCGCGTTCCTGAAGCTAATCAGTGATGTGAGTGATTTCATCACGTTGTGTTTCCTTTACAAGCTTGACTTGTCGCCAGTCCGTCGTCAGCAATCTGATGCGCACGTGAATCGAAACAGGCGCGTCCCATTTCGACTTACGCACAACATCATACCAGTGTACACAAAACCGCGCAATACATGAGCGCGCCACTTTCACACGAGATTCTGAAGCCTCCACCCGCGCATACCCCGCCATCCCTCGTCATTCTGGCACAGCAGCCCGTCATTCCTGCGAAAGCCGGAATGACGATAAGGCAGACGGAATGACGGCTATTGCCCTATCCATACCCCGCTCGCTGCGCTAGCCGCGCCGCATCAATCGCAGAAATATCGGTCGAGGTTGTTCCGTCGGTGATCAACTCGGCTATCGATTTACCCGTCAACGGGCCGTAGTGGATGCCCTCCGACCAGTGGCCGGATGCGATGTAGACGTTTTCGTAGCCAGGCACTCGCCCGACGAAGGGCTTGCCGTCAGCAGGCATTGGGCGCAGGCACGCCGTCTGATGCGAGACGATTGATTTATCTATGCGATGAGAAAGCCGCTGCACGCGCGGGATGATGAACTCCCACGCGTAGTCCGAAGGCTCGCGGTCGTAACCCTTCTCATCCTCTTTAGTAGCCCCGAGTATCGTCGGAGATAGGCGCCGCGGAAAGATCACCCCGCCGTCATCCATGTTGTGCATCGTCACCGGAGGCTTGGGATGTCCGTCCCCGGTGCGCATATATAGAAGCTCGCCCTTCTGCGGCTCAACCGGAATCTCGCATCCCAGCCAACTGTTGGCGTCTTTCGACCAAGGACCCATCGCCAAAACCACCACATCCGCTTCAATCACAGAGCCATCAGCGAGGGTGACCCCAACCCCCTCCCCCTTTTGCGGGGCAAAAGAGGGACGCGTCGAG
>JAGGDZ010000289.1 GCA_024648655.1 Chloroflexota bacterium
CCCGCCAGTCGCTCGATTTCGCTCATAGGAGAGTCGGTGATTCGCAGGCGGATTCTGGGGCAGAGATCGGGAGCCGGTTTTCCTTCGTCGTCGGCGATTCTCTTCAGCAGGGGGAAATCCGTGTCCCTCAGATGATCAACGGTTATGCGTATAGGGTGCCACGCGCTACCATGCCGCACGGCACGGCGCATAGCAGCGGCGGAGGGTCCACCGACCCATATCGGCGGGTGAGGCTCCTGTACCGGCCTTGGCGCGGTATTCACGTCTCTGAATGAAACATACTTGCCTTCGAACGATGCGACATCCTCTGTCCATAGGACCTTAATGGCATCCAAGTATTCATCGGTCATCGCGCCGCGCCGGTTGAAGGGCGCTCCTAGTATGTCGAATTCGCCTTCCGCCCAGCCCACGCCAACACCGAAGATGAATCTCCCACCGCTGAGTTGGTCGATGTTGGCGCATGCCTTTGCGGTTTCAAGCGGGCTTCTGTATGGCACGATGATTACCGTGCTGCCGATCTCCATATCGGTTATGCCTGCAAGCCAGCCCAACGTGCTGAGCGGCTCGTAGAAGGGCGCAGGGTATCGCTCGCTTACGTCGGGTGTGACTGCGATGTGATCGGATGTCATAACAAGGTGATAGCCGAGTGATTCCGAAATCTCCACCGTCCTACGGAAAGAGTCTGCATTCGCGCCGGGACCAAAGTTAATGAGGTTTACGCCTACTTTCATTTTCTCCTCCGAACTAGCTGAGCACATTTGCGTAGTGAAATTGGGACTGTCGGGCAGTGTCAGTTCACTTCAGGAGCTTTCCTGCTCCGCCCAAGGGTCGTAGGAGCCGAGATGCCAGAGCTGCCCTTCGGGGTCGCGAACGGAGAACAGGCTGCCACCGTAGGACTGCTCTTCAAGCTCATATACTATGTTCGCTCCGACAGCCTTCACACGCTCATAGACTGCTTCAATATCGCCAACCACAATGTAGGCGTTTTGCGTCAACAACGCGTTCGGCGTTGGTGCGATAACCCTTTCGTCTGAGTCGTCGCGGTGTGAACCGAGCATAATCATGCCGTTCCCCAGAGTCAGTTCTGCGTGCACGACACCGCCGCTCCCGTCAGGAACGACGAGACGGCGCGCAAATCCGAGGACGTCGCAGAGCCAGTCAATGGCGGCGTATGCGTCTCGGTATCGCATGCCGGGGATAATGTTGCTCTTCGTGCCGGGTTGAGCCACTTTGTCCTCCCGTGCGGTGTATGCTCGCAGCGAGTTCCGATTGGTATATGGCAAGTTACGGCTTGATTATAGACCATGATTACAGCACGGATACAGCCTGCAAGTCTCGAATACACGAAGTGCAATTCTGCGGTCGCGCAAGACAAAGAGAAGGGAGGCGACTTTAGCAGCCGCCTCCCAGGTTGCGCCGAGTGGCTGGTGGAGACGGGGGAGGGTCGAACTCCCCGTCCAGAAGACTCTCCGACAAGGATGTACTACAGGCTTAGTCGGTAATTGAGTCTCGCTCTAGGAAGCACTTACCGACAGGTAACTTCGCAGAGCCAGCCGATGGGTTAGGCCAGTCGATATCGGCGTCTGTCAGGCCTTCCCCCGATAATATGGCACCCATTCACCCCTCTCGGAGGGAAGGAGCGGTGGATGTAGCCGCGGTTAGGCGGCTAGGGCGTACTCTTGTGAGTTGCCAGTTACTTTTTTGCCACTTTTAACGCGGTGCGTGGCGCCTCGGCCTGCAATCCTGTAGAGACCGTCCCCTGTCGAACCCGCGCGTCCCCACTTGTCTCCCAATTATAGCATACTACGAGAGGCAGCATGCACTAGCGCTGCGAGAATAGAGGACAGGGCAAGCTGTGCACCTACTTCTAATCTGCAGGCACCTCAGTCCTAACCTTAATCCTCTCGCAGAGGGAAAGAGAAATTATAGAAATCTACTTTACTGCCGCCACCAATTTTGCCTGGCGGCTGATGCGCTCGTCATGGTCTAGGGCGAAGCGCTTGATACCTTTATAGATTGAGTCGGTATCTAGGTGCGCCTCCGCGATGACATCGGCTTCCGTGCCGCCGGTTAGCCATTGGTTGTCCCAGTCGGACACGAGCGAATACTCGTCCGTGAGAGGCCCTGCGTTCTGCACAGGCCACATGCGGCGGGTGCCGGTTGTTACGACAGCCATGTCATATATCGCTTCCGGCGGCAAGACGGAATCCTGATAGTCCTGCGGCTGGCGGCGGAATAGCTCCTCGCTAATTGCAGCGATGACCTTCACGTTGACGCCATCCTCTTCGAGTTGAGGCAGCGCATTGACCAGATTGACCGTAGAAGACGAACCCTGAACTATCACATATCCCTGTTTAG
>JAGGDZ010000452.1 GCA_024648655.1 Chloroflexota bacterium
TGCTCATGCGATACTAAGTCCGGCCTTTCCAGCGCCTTGCAGAATGTGGGCCAGTAGCGTTCACCCTGGCTCATGGAGAAGGCAATCCATTTGTCATCCTTGCAGCGGTAGTAGTTCCATAGGATATTTCCGGCGCGAGTTCGTGGCTGCCTCTCAAATTCCTTGCCCGTCAGCAGGGCGATGCCGTCTCGCATGCCGCCGAGCCACATCAGGCTGCCGAGGTGCGAAACGTCCACGCGCTGCGAGATGCCGAATCGCTCGCGGGCAACTACGGCGCCGAGAACTCCGTAAGAGAGCATGATGCCTGCAATCTGGTCAGCCATGCCGTTTATGTTGTAGGGGATGCCGTCGCCGGGCCCCGCCCACCAGAGGGACCCTGCGCGCGCTTCTCCCGTGAGCGCGAATGCCGGCTTGCCTGAGTCATCACCCTTTGGGCCGTAGCCTGTTGCCGAGGCGTATATGATATTCGGCTTGCGCTCCCTGAGATCTTCGTAGCCGAGACCGAGTCGTTCCGCGACGCCCTGCCGGAAGTTCTCGACGAAGATATCGGAATTGTCCACAAGCTTCAGCATCACCTCCAACCCCAGAGGATGCTTCAAGTTGAGAGCAATGCCACGCTTATTGCGATTCAGGCTCTCGAAGTAGGCGCTGCTGCCCTCAAGACCGCTGACCACTCCTGCGACGCTGGCGAACTGCCTGCCGTGGTCGCCGTCAAGCGACTCGACCTTGATGACATCGGCGCCGAGGTCCGCGAGCATCATGGTGGAGACAGGTCCGAACTGCCACATCGTCCAGTCGATGACGCGCATTCCGGAGAGGGGGCCGATTGGTTTCTTGTGAATACCATTCATGGCTAATCTCACCCGCTGTTGTGTTGATCCGATATGGCAAGGGCGGATATGCGAAGGGCAGCCCTGGCAGGACTGCCCAACTTCTACTCTGATTGGCTAATCGTATGCCAAACGGTTGCGCCTTTAGTACTGTCGCTGCTGGCGCGAGCGTCCGCCCATTGCGGCGTAAGCTACGTCGGGGTCGGTTACGACGTCAAGAAGCGCCGGTTTGCCGGAGTTGAACGCACGTTCAAGCGCCGGGCGAATCTCTTCAGGGTCGGTTACGCGCTCGCCGTAGCCGCCCATGCCGTCCATAATCTTAGCGTAGTCAGTCTCCTGCGACAGGTACGTGCCAATGCCGCGCATACCGCGCCGCACGACGCCCTGTGTTGTCTGGTTCCACGCGCCGTTGTTGCCGACGATGGAGACGATTGGCAGGTTGAAGCGCACGTAGCTCTCAACATCGAATCCGGTCAGGCCGAAGCCGCCGTCGCCGTACACGATGCAGACCTGCTTGCCCGGGCGCGCAAGCTGAGCCGCTGCCGCGAATCCGCTGCCCGCACCAAGGCAGCCGAACTGTCCCGGATCGAGCCAGTGGCCCGGCTCGTTGATGTTCAGAACGCGCGCGGCGAATGTAACGATGTCGCCGCCGTCGCCGATGACCGTAGCGTCCCTGTCCAGCACATCGCGCAACTCTTTCATCAGGCGCATGGGATGGATGGGAGTCTGGTCGCTGTTCAGCATGCCTTCGTCAGCTGCCTTGAGTGTCTGGTCCTCGGTGATGACTTCTTCGACCCATCCCTTGCCGGGGGACTTGTAGCCGGTAGCGCGGAGTTCGTCCATTATCTGGCGAAGCACTGCCTTAGAGTCGCCGACCACACCGACGTCAATGTCGCGGTTCTGACCAATCTTGCTGCCGTCCATCATAATCTCAATGAGCTTGGGACTCTGCGGGAACATACTGTCCGCGCCGTAGCCAAGCCGGAAGTCTATGGGAGTTCCAATCAGGATAACCGTGTCGGACTTGACCAAACCGTAGCGCCTGCCGAGGCTGCCAAGGTTTGGATGGTCGGACGGGATGCTGCCACGTCCCATTGCATTAAGGAACACAGGAGAGTCAATCATTTCGACGAACTCACGCAACTCTTCCGATGCGTCGTTCCACCATATATCTGATCCGGCGAGAACCATGGGCCGCTCTGTATTGTGCAGTATGTCAACGACCTGTTTGATGTACTCGGGGTCGCCATACGCCTTTGAATCCGTACGGTAGCTGCCGGGATACTTGACATTCTCTTCGTCCGCTACGCCGCCCACGACGTCGATAGGTATTTCAAGGTATGCGGGGCCCGGAACGCCTGACGTGGCGTGACGGAACGCAATCGATACATACTCCGGTATGCGCTCCACGCGCTTTACCTGCTCGGAGAACTTGGTAACGGGTTTCAGGAATGTAGCGCTATCGAAGTCCTGCAAGCCGCCGCGCAGGTGGTCGGAGATGCCCGCATTGCCGCCGATGAGAATCATCGGGCTTGGAGCCTGGAATGCGTTTGCGATGCCAGTTACGGCGTCCGTGACGCCCGGTCCAGCTGTGACGATCGCCACGCCCGGCTTGCCGGTAACCTTAGCCCAACCCTCAGCGGCGTGGGCGGCAACCTGTTCATGCCGGAAGTCTATGACTTTGATGCCTTCGTCAACACATCCTTCGTAGAGATTGTAGATGTGCCCGCCGTTCAGCGTGAAGACATACTCCACACCCTCTCTTTTCAGTGCTTTGGCGAATAATCGCCCGCCGTCTATCTCTGCCATTTCGCCTCCTATTTCTTTTGAACTCCTTTCCACACGCTGAGGAAAGGTTAGGATGGAACTAGATGCCGAATTGCTTCCATCCTGTAAATCCGAATTGATCGTAGCCTATAGTATCGCGCCCACCTCTTGGAGTTCCGTAATATCGTCCCAGTCGTAGCCAAGTTCGTCTATGAGAATCTGTTCCGTGTGCTGCCCGAGTTCCGGCGCTTCTCGCCAGAGGCCTGCGGGTGTCTCGCTGTAAATGTTCGGATGGTTGCACATCTTCACATCACCGAGCACCGGATGCTCGAAATCGGTGATGTAATTGTTCGCCACAACCTGCACATCGTCTTCAAGGTCGGTGATCGATTGTACTTTCGCGTAGATGAAGTCCACTTCAAAATCGCGGAAAATAGTGTCCCATTCGTCGGCCGTCTTTGTGGCGAACTTCTCGTCCATTATCCTGACAAGCTCGACCGTGTTCTCAGCGCGCGCGCGCATATCGGTAAAGCGAGGGTCGTCGATAATGTCATCCATGCCCATTACGCGGCAGATCGGACGCCAGTACGGGTCGGGCTGCAAGTGCATCATCTGGATGCAGCGCCCATCTTTGCACTTGTACACGTTTGACAGCGGATTTGTGGGGGCTTCACGTTCGTAAGAGCCAAAAGTTTGCCCGTTGTTGAGCAGGCTCATGCTGATGCCTAGCCCTTGCAGCCACATGTTCGCGCTCAGGTGGGACGCATCGACCTTCTGGCCGATGCCCTGCTGATTGCGGCAGACGAGTGCGGATAGAACTCCCATGCACATCATGATAGCGCCCATCTGGTCGGAAACGCCCTGTGAAATGCGAGTAGGGTATTCAGCGTCCGGTTGCGTTGCCGACATCATCAGCCCAGCGCGCGCCTGTCCACAGCCGTCGAATGAGGGGAGGTGCGAGTCGGGACCTGCAGGCCCGTAGCCGTTGGCAGAGCCGTAAACCAACATAGGGTTGATCTCGCGCAATGTGTCATACCCTACGCCGAGCCGTTCCGCGACGCCCTGCCGATAGTTCTGCACGAAAACGTCGGCGTTTTCGACCAGCTTGTAGATAATCTGCCGACCGGCCTCGGTCTTCAGATTAACGGCGATGCCCCTCTTGTTTCGGTTGCAAGCCTCGAAGTAGGCGTTGCGCCCCTCTCCCAAGTCCATATTGAGCGTGGATGCACGCCACAGGCCCCGTCCCGCATCACCGTCGAGCGCCTCGATCTTGATGACGTCGGCGCCCATATCACCCATCATCGCGGTACTCACCGGTCCGAATTGCCAAACCGTCATGTCCAGCACGCGGATGCCCTTGAGGGGACCGTTGCCGGAGTTATGACCATTGGAAACCATAGCCTGCACCTCCAGCTATCTGTAAACTCTCGAATTGAAATAGCGAACATACGCTTCCACTAATCAGACATTGCGGGGATTGTAACACAAAACCCGTTTTCAACACATGAATGCCGCTGACAAAAACTGTGATAAGATTCAGTCCGTCATGAGCACACGCATTGTCGTATTTTCGGACACACACTGTCATACTTGGGAAGAGGTGCATCCCGATATTCGTGCGGAGGCCGCGCAGGCGGACATAGCCGTACATTGCGGCGATCTTGTTCGCATGAATGTCGTCGATGGGCTGCGCCGCGCGGCGAAACAAGCGGTTGTGGTGCATGGGAACTCAGATCCGCCCGATGTGAGGGATGCTCTTCCTTATGCGCTGACCCTTGAAGTCGAGGGTGTAAAAATTGGGGTTACCCATCCTGCTTGGGGAGGACCTGAATTCCCTCCCGAGGACCTCCTTGGAGACTTTGAAGAAACGCCGGATGTCATTCTTTATGGACACATCCACGAGGTAGTTAACGAGACGATCGGCGGCGTCCTATTCGTGAACCCGGGACAGGGCTACCCTTCGTTCATGGTGGCTGCGACCATTGCCGTTCTGACAGTAGAGGAAGGCTCGTTCACGGCTGAAATTAAGACAATCGTGCCGGCCCGTTGAACGAGCTGCCCTTCGAATCAACGAACAACTCTGCAGGACTGGTAGCAAGACGCTAATTCAGTTAAACTCCGCGTTGACTTCTCGAATTCGTATGGAACTGAGGTGAAACATGGCTAAGCGGATAAACAGGGTGATTGAGCTTCTGGAACAGGGGCAACCCATTTACAACGCGGGCACGCATGACCTGTCATATGAGAGCGGGAAAGCGATGGCGTCCACGTGGGCAGACTATATCGGTGTGGAGATGGAACACGGCTCATTCGACATGCCGGCTCTCGACGAATTCATGCATGGGCTGGTGGATGGAGGGCCTACACTAAGCGGACATCGAACGCCACCGGTTATTATGACCATTCCCACGGACGGTACGAATGAAGAGGTCGTGCGCGCGAATGCATGGATGATGAAGCAGGCGCTCGCTCGCGGCATCCACGGTATCCTGCTCTGCCATGCGGAGACATCCGGTGCGGTGCAAGCATTCGTGGAATCCTGCCGCTACCCGTTCCAGACCATCGGTGTGAGCGATGGCGGTCTGGGTGTAGGAAGGCGTGGCGGTGGTGGACAGCGGGGCGCAGCAGGCATTTGGGGCGTTTCGCCGGAAGAGTACATGAAGATTGCCGACCCTTGGCCTCTCAACCCCGACGGCGAGCTGTTTCTTGGCTTGAAACTGGAGAACAAGCGCGCTCTCGAAAACTGTGAAGCGAGCGCGGCGGTTCCGGGCATAGCATTTGCCGAATGGGGACCCGGCGATATGGGTCTGTCGTTCGGATACGCAGACGCGCACGATCCGCCATATCCTGAGGACATGGATGCCGCAAGGCTAAGGAAAAAAGACGCCTGCGATGCTGCGGGAATCGCGTTTCTATGCAGTTGGAGCGACCACACCATCAGCGTTGAGGACAGGGTGAAGAATCTGATGGACGATGGCGTCAAGATACTATCAGGTGTCGGTGAAGAGGGCGCAGCGATAGGACGGAAGATTACGGATAGAACTATGGCTGTGTAACTCCAGAATGTCTTGCATTGATGGACGGGATAAGAAAGGAAAAGAACGAAAAATGCCAAAGCGAATCAACCGCGCAATCGAACTGCTTGAACAGGGACAGCCAATCTACTACACGGGGGCGCATACTGGGGCTGACCTGTCTTACGAAGCGGGCAAGTCAATGGCTAAAACCTTCGCCGACTACATCAACATCGGTATGGAGCATGGCGCATTCGATATGGCAGGGCTAGACCAGTTCATGCGAGGTTTGGTCGATGGTGGACCTACGAATAGTGGCCATCGCACTCCGGCAGTCATAGTTGAGGTGCCCGTGGACGGCGGCAGCGAGGACATCGTGCGGTATAATGCGTGGCAGTTCCGCCAGATTCTTGCACGTGGCGTTCATGGAATCATACTATGCAACGCGGAGACGCCCGGCGCCGTTCGAGCCTTTGTGGAATCCTGCCGCTACACATTCCAGAACCTCGGCGTCGGAGATCTCATAGGCAGGGGAACTCGTGGCGCGGGCGGCCAGTCTTCGGCTGCAGAAATATGGGGCATTTCTCCGGACGAATACCTCGACAAGGCCGACCCCTGGCCGCTCAACTCCGAAGGCGAACTGCTGTTGGGTCTCAAGATTGAGAACAAGAGAGCTTTGCATAACGTTGAACTGAGCACGAGAGTCAGCGGCATAGGGTATGCCGAGTGGGGTCCCGGCGATATGAGCATGTCGCATGGCTATAAGAGTTTGCCAAATCCGATACCGCCGGAGCTTATGGCAGCGCGAGAGCGCGTGTTTCAGGCCTGCCGGGATGCGGGTCTGGCTTTCCTGAACGGTGTCAGCCCGGACAATGTTACTGAAATGCTGGACGAAGGCGTGATGGTCTGCTCGTCCGGGGGGCCGGCAGGTGAAGAGGCAGCGCGCATTGGCAGGGCACACACGAAGCGTGAGATGCCGGTGTAGGGTAGGGCTACCCCAAGCCAAGTCCGCGTAATGGCTTGCCGCCAAGGAGGTGCATGTGCAAATGCATCACCTCCTGCCCGCCGTCGATACCCTGGTTGATTATCAGGCGGTATCCGGAATCCGCCACGCCTTCTCGCTCCGCCATCGCTCGTGCCGCAGCGAAAATACCGGCAAATGCTGGGTTCGGTTCTGTGCCAAGTTCGGATAATTGGGCGAAGTGCCGATTAGGAATGACCAGCAAGTGCGTGGGCGCGAGCGGATTGATGTCGCGAATCACGAAGCAGTCGTCGTCGCTGTGCAGAATCTCGCTTGGGATTTCGCCGTTCCTAATTTTGCAAAAGATGCAGTCGTCGGCCATTTACGTTCGCACCACCTATTCGAGCACCGCATAGGCTTCGACTTCTACCAGCATCTCCGGTCGCACCAGCGCCTTCACAAATACCGTGCTGCTCGCGGGACCGTCTTCCGGAAATATGCCGTTTCGCACTTCCGCGTATGCTCCATAGTCGTCAGCGTTCACCATGAAGCAGGTTATCTTGGTTACGTCATCCCAGTTCGCGCCCGCCGCCTTCAGTGCAGCCTCTATATTCTTGAAGCACTGTTCTGACTGCGCGCCTGCGTCGCCCATGCCCACCATATCGCCGTTCTCGTCGGTTGCGACCTGACCTGCAATGAATATCTGATTGCCAACGCGGGCTGCGGGCGAAAATCCGACAGGCTTATTTTCGGGATTGGGAAAGAAAACTTCTCTTGCCAATGTGATTCACTCCGTAGTTACTTGGGAAGTTGAAGCAGCTCAATGCGTACATCGTCAGGAACCTTGATGAAGGCGATTGTCGGACCGCCGGGGTTTGAAATGGGACCTTCCGCGAGTTCCGCGCCCAACGCCTGGAGCCGTTCAATCTCGGCGTCCATGTCGTCAACAGTGATACCAAAATGCTCCAGTCCGTAGTGAACATCGGCATCTCCGACGCCCATCTTTTCATCGGTTCTGGCTCCGGAGATGCGGAATATGGTACCGTCTTCGCTCTTGCACTCAATGAACCTGTCGCCCGTTGGACGCACGCCACGGTCGTTGAATATCTCGAAGTTGAACGCCTTCACATACCAGTTCGCCGTCTTTTCGGGATCGGGCGCCTTCAGGTGGACGTCTCAAATTCATATGCCAAGGTATCCCTCCTAGTATCAGTATCATTAACTTGACGTGGTAAAGCCTATGTTAGCCAAACCCGCATGTCAAGGTTGCCCGCGAGCCGCGATCTCTGCAGCGAACTGATATACTTGCAAACCGAATCACACGATAAATCAGTATCGAAGCTATCGGCGGAGTGGGAGGCGCACATGAGAACGGATACCTCTGGAGTAGGAATCGACTGGAATGATCCCATAGAAGCTATGGAGCAGATGTACCGACTAGGCTGGACGGATGGACTGCCAGTCGTGCCGCCTATAGAGCGGAGGGTAGCCGAATTCATAGAACGCGGTGGCAGGCCTGCCCCGGAGGTTGTTGGGGAACTCCCTGAACGCCGCCGCGAGATCAGCGTCGAGAAGATTGCCGCAAACGCGGTGATGGCGGGGTGCCTGCCGGAGTATATGCCGGTTGTACTTGCCGCTTCCGAGGCGATGCTCGATCCAAAGTTCAATCTTGTGGGACCGTCGTCGAGTCTAGGTGGCTCCGGCATTATGGTCATTGTGAATGGCCCGATAGCGCGCGATCTCGACATCAACGCGCGCAATAACCTGTTCGGTCCCGGCAACCGCGCCAACGCGACGATTGGACGTGCGGTCCGCCTGATCCTGATAAATGCTTGCGCTGCCATTCCGGGCCTATTCGACCGCAGCATCCTTGGACATCCCGGTAAGTATAGCTACTGCATCGCTGAGGCCGAAAACGAAACCCACTGGAGTCCGCTGCATGTGGAGCGTGGCTTCGACAGAGCGCAGAGCGCGGTAACCGTGTTCGCGTGTGAATCACCGCGGCAAGTGCGCGCCAGTGGAGGCCCCGGCACAATCCTCGAAACGGTAGCGGACGTGGCGTCCGCGCTTGGCACATCACTTTCTACTGTGGGCTCGACCGATGACAAGTCTGCCGTCGTAAGGCAGGGGGAACTAGCGATTGTGATTTCGGGCGAAAGTTATGTCTGGGATGGATGGAGCAAGCAGGATATTCGCAATACACTGCAGCCAAGAGTAAGACGAACCCTTGCGGACATCAAGCGCGCCGGTGAGGTGAGTGGCGAAGTGACGCCGGAGGATGAGAGCCGGTGGCTGCCACTTATTGCCACCCCTGAGGATATACTGGTCATATTCGCCGGCGGGGAGGAGCGCACGATGTGCGCCGTCATACCAAGTTGGGGACCAAAAGTCTCTTCTACTTCGGTTACCAAGGCAGTCAGACCTTTGTAGGGGCAGCTCGGCTCGGGATAAGGGAAAAGGGAAGGCTCAATCGACAACTGGATAAAAGGGTTTGCCCCAATCTTCCTGCGGATTTTCCATCATCAGCTCAATCAATACGGGTATGAGAAACGCCATTATCGCGGCTCCGTCTCTGACCTGATCGCGGTTGACAGAACCGTTCCAAGTCGCTCCACCATGGACGAGTTGATTGCGCAGTACATACAAGCGGTCAAACAGAGTGGTCAACACTACCTGAGTATCCATACTTGCTACAGCACGGTATATTCGCTGCTTGCTTGCTTCGAATCTTCGTTCCCAGTCTTCATGTCCGGGGACGCCATTAAGATATCTCCAGAATGGCTGGAATACATACCGATTATCTAATAGCAGCCTGATAGAGCCTGAAAACTCCTGCCAGATAGCGTCATAGATTACTCCCTCTGCGTCGAGGTGCAGTATCTTGGAGAAGTATCCGTCAAAGGCGCTTCTCTCGTCCGTTTGAAACGTTTCAATAGATTCCTCTGCATACGCGGCATTGAACGCTATCCAGTAAAATATAAACGTTGCATCCAAATCTTGCCGATCTTGCTCAGCCTCGATTTCAGCTCTCTGAAGCCAACTCAGCGCGCGGTGTAATCGTAGAGACAAGCTCTCTGGATGCTGTTCACGAACTTCGCGATGCTTGCTCTTGAGGCGCTCATATTTCGTGTGTTCTGAGGAATCTGTTGTGCTCATTGCAAATCCATCGGCGCTACCTGCCCAATCTTCTTTAGTCTATGCGCGAGCCGCAATCTATGTGAGCCGCACTATCTCTCCGAATGCGGCAATCTTCGCAGTGTCCTTGACGCCGTCCGTTTCCACGCCGGTCGATACATCCACGCCCCAAGGACGCACAGTGTTGATAGCCTGCCGCACATTTTCCGGAGCGAGTCCGCCTGCCAGAAAGACAGGATGCCGCCGCGCTATCTCGGAGGCTATGCCCCAGTCGAAGGTATGCCCGGTGCCACCCAGAGCGCCCTTTAGACTCTTGTCCAAGAGCGTCAGGTGCAGGCGATTGGTTACTTCTTCAATTTCGTTCAAGGCAGTTGAGATCGCCGTCTTGCGTGGCAGACTGTCATCGACTTTGACCTGACGCATAACCCAGGCGTCCACATTGTCCCAGTAGTTGGGCGGTTCGTCGCCGCAAAGCTGCGCGAAGTCCAAGCCGCATGTCCTGATGACCGCGTTCACTTCGGCGAGCGGCTGGTTGGCAAACAGGCCCACGATACGAGGACAATCCGCGCCACATAATTCTCTTGTGCGGCTTATCACGTCGCGCGCTCGTTCTACCGACACTTGTCTGCGGACACCCGGCACGAATACGAATCCGAGCAGAGACGCCCCCGCGTCTGCCGCCGCAAGTGCGTGTTCCAAGGACCTCAGTCCGCATATTTTGAACTCCATCACACCAGTTCTCCTAGCTTCGCTCCAATGTCTGGGGAGGTTACGAGCGCTTCTCCTATTAGGGCGGCATGCGCGCCCGCCGACTTAATCCGCTTTATGTGCTCAGGATTATTTATCCCGCTTTCGCTCACGACCACCTTGCCGAAGGGTATTCTGGACGCGAGACGTTCTGTAACTTCAAGGTTAGTTGAAAATGTGCGAAGGTCGCGATTGTTGATCCCGACAATCTCAGCGCCCGCGTTGAGGGCGACTCTGAGCTCCTCTTCGTCATGCACCTCCACGAGGCATTGCATCCAGAACTTCCGGCTCAGTGCCATCAAGGCTTTCAGCTCATCAGGTGAGAGCATCGCCACGATGAGCAGGATGGCGTCCGCGCCATAAGCGCGCGCCTCATAGACCTGATACTCGTCGAAGATGAATTCTTTACGCAGTACCGGGATTTTTCGCGGATTGGCGACTGAATGTACGGCGCTAAGGTGATCGATGCTGCCCTGGAAGTGGTCGGCGTTGGTCAGCACGGAAATCGCCGCCGCGCCGTTGTCCGCGTATGTCTTTGCCAAGGACTTCGGTTCAAAGTCTTCCCTCAACAGCCCCTTGGACGGTGACGCTTTCTTCACCTCGGCTATAATGCGAACCGACTCACCGAATAGGGCGCCGGCGAGGTTCAAGGGTGGCGCTTGTGCTTCTATGCGCTTCTCGAGTTCGGCAATCGGCGTTTCGACCTTAAGGCGCTCGACTTCGCGGCGCTTTGCTTCGACTATTCTCTGCAGTATGTCAGCCATAGTGTCCTCTCGAAGGGCGGACGATTCTTTCCATTTCCGGAACGGCGTGAGATGTTACCGATGCTTCTTGTGAGCCACTGCCATCGGATACACTGATCCACTACCATAGCCTTCCAGAGCCGACAGCTCATAGCCATTGGCGTCCACAAGGTTCAGTCACCCGGCAAGGGCGCTGCGCCTTGCCTTCCCGCCATTTCAAAAAGGATGTACTCATCGCCTATGGATCCGCCTTGTGTTTTGGGTTCTTTGGTTAACCAGAACACTTTCATCCTACTCCAGATTCTGGCTCAGCGCGACGAATGCTTCCATCCGCTCACGCGCGTTTCCGCTGTCAATAGACTCTGCCGCCGCGTGGATGCCTTGTCGCAGGGTGTCAGCAAGTCCCCCTGCAAGCAGCGCGGCCGCAGCGTTTAGCAGCACGATGTCTCGCGCCGCGCCTGCCTTGCCGACCAGCACATCGCGTAGCATACCGGCGCTTTGCTCGGCGTCCGACACCCGTATCTCGCTGAGGGGCGCTCTAGTTACACCCGAACCTTCGGGCAGGATGTTGTATTCACTCACAGCCCCGTCATTTAGCTCCCAAATTCGAGTCGAATCGGCGATGGTGATTTCATCCAGCCCGTCATTGCCATGCACCACGAGAGCGCGTCTGCTGCCTAGCCTGCTAAGCGCCTGCGCCATCTTTGACGCCATTGAAGCATCTGCGACGCCAATAACCTGCGCGCCCGCGCCCGCCGGATTGGTAAGCGGACCGAGAATGTTAAAGACGGTCCGGATTCCTATTTCCCGTCTTGGTCCCGCCGCGAAGCGCATCGAGGGATGGAATCCCTGCGCGAACATGAAGCCAAATCCAGTCTCATTGATGCATCGGGCTACGGACTCCGGATTGAGATCAATTTTCGCCCCCAGCGCTTCCAGCACATCCGCGCTGCCGGTCGCGCCGGACATTGCGCGGTTGCCGTGCTTTGCTACTTTCGCGCCTGCGCCGGCTGCCACAAATGCCGCAGTCGTTGATATGTTGAAGGTGCCGGAGCCGTCGCCTCCAGTGCCGCAGGTGTCCACGAGGCTGCCGTCAATATCGACATGCAAAGAATGTTCGCGCATCACTTGTGCCATTCCAGCAATCTCGTCAACGGTCTCACCTTTGAGTCTTAGGGCTGTCACGAACGCGCCGAACTGCGCGGGTGTTGCCTCGCCGCTCATTATCTCGTTCATCACCCGGGCGGCTTCTTCGAGAGGGAGCGATTCGCCGCTCACCAATTTTGAGATTGCTTCGACTATCATCTTGTCTTCCTTTTTTTCTTTGTCTCACTTTTCGAGGAAATTACGGAGTAAGTCGTGTCCGACCTTCGTCATGATGGACTCCGGGTGAAATTGTATGCCTTCGACCGGATGGCTCTTGTGGCGCACGCCCATCACGATGCCGTTATCGGTCCAGGCGGTAACCTCAAGATCTTCCGGCATGTCCTCTTTGTAAATCGCCAGCGAGTGGTAGCGTATCGCCTCGAACGGGTTCGGCAAGCCCGTGAAAACGCCAGTACCGTCATGGTGGATGAGCGACATCTTGCCATGCATTATTTCACCCGCACCACCGACAGTGCCGCCGTAAGCATCGCCGATGCACTGGTGTCCGAGGCAGACGCCCAGAGTGGGCGTTTCCGCGCCGAACTTCAGAATGACTTCGTTGGATATACCCGCTTCCTTCGGTGTGCGGGGGCCTGGCGAAATGACTATCTTTTCAGGTGTCATCGCCTCGATTTCCTCGATTGTAGTCTTGTCGTTTCGCCTCACTTCAACCTCCGCGCCAAGTTCGCAGAGATACTGGTAGAGGTTGTATGTAAAGCTGTCGTAATTGTCTATCAGCAGTATCATTTTGTGTTCCTTCGAAGCGTGTCTTGGTAATGCCTACTCATGGGCGAGTCCGACTTCTTCGGCGGCGTCAATCGCTCGCATGAGAGCGGACGCCTTGTGCAAAGTCTCTCGGTACTCAAAATCGGGAGTGCTGTCATATACGATGCCACCGCCTGCCTGAGCATGGGCTACGCCGTCCTTTATGACCAGTGTGCGAATGTCAATGGCGGTGTCCATATTTCCAGTGAAGTCGAAATAGCCGACTGCGCCCGCGTAGGGGCCGCGCTTGTCAGGCTCAAGCTCCGAGATAATCTCCATCGCGCGAATCTTGGGCGCTCCTGACACGGTTCCGGCAGGGAAGCACGCGCGAAGGGCATCGAAGTTGGTGTATCCCTTACGCAATTTACCGCTGACGCGCGAAACCAGGTGCATTACATGGGAGTATCTCTCCACGTCCATAAGTTGGTTCACAGAGACTGTACCCGGCTCGCTTACTCTGCCAATGTCGTTGCGGCCCAGGTCAACGAGCATAATATGCTCGGCGCGCTCCTTTTCGTCGGTACGTAGTTCTTCCTCATTGGCATCATCTTCCTGCTCGTTGGCGCCCCTTGGGCGTGTCCCAGCAATGGGATTCGTCGATACGACGCCATTTTCAACCTGCACGAGCATCTCTGGCGACGCACCGACAATCTGGAAACCGTCAAGTTCGAGGTAATACATGTATGGTGACGGATTTATGGCGCGCAGAGAACGGTATATCTGGAACGGATCGGCGGTAGTCGGGCGAGACAAGCGCTGCGAGACCACAGTCTGTATGACATCACCCGCCACTATGTACTCCTTGACCTGATTCACCATGTCGTAGAATTCTTGAGGGGTCATGTTGGACTCCGTGGCGAGCCGTTGATCCGGCGCGCTGTGCGACGCCACGGGCACGGAGAGCGGGGACTGTATGCGCCTGATTATCTCGTCAATGCGTGCGGTAGCGTCGTTGTACGCCTGTTCCACGTCGCCATTGAGATGGGCGTGGCTGACCACACTTATTTTGTGCCCTACGTGATCGAAGACCATGTAGGTCATCGTCAGCATGAAGACAGACTCCGGGACGTCGAGCATGTCCGCGTCGGGGGTGGGAAGTTCCTCGAAGTAGTTCACTGATTCGTAAGATAGATAACCGACCGCGCCGCCGTTGAAGCGCTGCATGTTCGGCACTTCGATTAGCTTATAGCGGCTCAACTCGCGTTCAATTGGCTCCAGCGGATCAATTTTGCCGAGTGCCTGACTCCTGCCTGTCTTGATGACTGTGTCGGGTTCGGTGCCGATAAAACTGTAACGGGCGATGCGCTCTCCGCCTTCTACGCTCTCGAGGAGGAAAGAGTAGGGCGGGCGCGCCACTTTCAAGTATGCGCTGACCGGCGTGTCGAGGTCAGCGTTGATTTCACGGCAGATGGGTATCAAGTTGCCCTTGTGGGCAAGCTGCTTCACCTGCTCTAAGTCAGGGTAGTACATAGCTAATTTTCCTCCGATTTGGCATCCGAAAATCGGGCTGCCGTGAATTCGCTCAACAGCAGCCCGGAGAAGACTTGGTTATGGATACCGCGGCAAGGTAAAGCCCACTCGACGCTTTATTTCGTCCATCTTGGGCGTGGCTACGGCTGCGGCATTTTCTGCGCCTCTGGCAAGCATGCGGTCGAGTTCCGCGGGATCATCCATGTACTCGTAGTAGCGTTGCTGGATAGGAGCAAGTGCATGGATCACGACCTCTGCCACGCGCGACTTCAGATCGCCGTAACCGCGCGCGTCAGCAAAGTCGGCAAGCACGTCGCTCTGTGACTTGTTTGTGACAACCTTGTAAATGCCAAGCAGGTTATTCACGCCCGCCTTCTCCGGTTCGTCTGAGAAAACAATGTCACCGCCGGAGTCTGTAACGGCGCGCTTGATGGTGCGCTCGATCTCCTTCGGCTCGTCCAGCATGCGCACGGCGTGACCTCGGATGTGCGCGTAGCTCTTCGACATTTTGACCGTCGGGTCGTTCAGGCCCATCACGCGCGCGCCGATTTCCGGTATCATTGGCTCCGGCACGACAAATGTGTCGCCGTAGATTCGATTGAATCGAATGGCGATGTCGCGGGCAAGCTCCACGTGTTGACGCTGGTCGTCGCCAACAGGCACTTCATCCGAGTCGTACAGTAGGATGTCGCCTGCCATCAAGACCGGGTAGTCGAACAGTCCGGCGGATACGCTTTCCTGTCGCGAGGACTTGTCCTTGAACTGGGTCATGCGCTCCAGCCAGCCCATTGGGGTTACGCAGTTCAAGACCCAGCAAGACTCTGCATGGGCTGCGACGTGGCTCTGCACGAAAACCGTGCTCTTATCCGGGTGCAAGCCTGCGGCGAACAGCACTGCTGCCAGGGAGAGCGTCTGCTTTCGCAGCTCCTCGGGATCTTGGTAAACGGTGATGGCGTGCAGGTCAACGAGGCAGAAGAAGTTGACCTTCTCTTCCTGCCGCTCAACCCAGCCCTTTATTGCGCCAAGATAGTTGCCCAACTGCACTTCGCCGGATGGCTGGATGCCACTGAACACCCTTCGCTTTCCAGCGGTGCGTGGTTCGGCCGTTTTCTTATGTGTCTGTGTTGTCATCGTGCGAATAACCTCACTGAATCACTTGCGGTTCGGAAACGACTATTGCCTTCGCCAGAATAGTGCGCCGATGATTCCCATCGTGCAATGCCTCCTACACTCGAAAAACGACAACAAAAAACCCGTCCCCCAAAAGGGACGGGTTGGAATCCGTGGTGCCACCCTAGTTCGCCGACTTCGCCCGCAATTATGCAAGACTAAGCAGCCTTTCTTGAGGTACGGAGAATACTCAGAGCATTCTCGATACCCTGGGTCATGATAACGGTACCCTCTCCGGCCACGCCTACTTGCCTGCGATGGGGGCTTTCGGGTGGCGGCTCCCAGGTCCATTCAGTCATCTGCGCTAGTACCGGCTCTCACCTTGTCCGGTTCTCTGGAACTCCGCTGGAAGACCTACTGCTCCTGCTCAACGCCTGATGTAGATTGTCTCTGCAAACGATGTTAGCGCGGTTGAATGGCGGCTGTCAACAATTTAGGGGCATATCTCTACTCGTCTGACGCCAGCTTGCCGCTCTCTGCCCAGTTGTCCTTGGATACATCCTCGAACACGATGATGGTAGCCTCCGGCGGCGCACCGGCTATGTCGTGGACGGCGTCCGTTATGGCTTTCGCCAGATTCGCCTTCTGCTCATGGGTTCTGCCGGGCCACATCTCAACTCGTACTATTGGCATTTTCGTCCTTTCTGCTTGTGATCTCGAATCCGATGCTAGAGGTAATCCAGTACCCTGTCCAGTATCACGCAGCCCACATCGTACTTGCTCATCAGAGGCAGCGACTGTTTGCCGCCCTCGCGGTCGAGTAGTACCACGCGATTGGTGTCCACGCCGAAGCCGCTGTCCTCGGCTGTGATGTCATTTGCCGCAATCAAGTGCAGTCCCTTGCTCAGCAGCTTGCTTTCCGCATTCTTCAGCAGGTCTTCGCTCTCAGCTGCGAAGCCTACTTTCACCAGACGCTCCCCAACAATACCTGCAACGATGTCCGGATTCTTTGTCAACTCGATTTCCCACGTGTCGGAATCGCCTTTCTTCACTTTCTGTTCGGAAGTGCTGGACGGACGCCAGTCGGCGACTGCCGCAGCCATCACGAGCGCGTCCGCGTCGGAGCATTCGAATTGAAGCGCATTTTTCATCTGGAGCGCCGATTGCACTTTTACCACGTTGATGCCGAATGGGTCGG
>JAGGDZ010000269.1 GCA_024648655.1 Chloroflexota bacterium
ATTCTGCAGGCAGCCCCTTTCGCTTTGTCCTTGAGAAACTTTGGTGAACGGCTGGCGAATTATGACACCGCCGGCATCTTATCCGCCCACGGCATCGCGCGCTCGAACGCCGCCGATGCAGCCAGTACCGTCTCTTCGTCACCTTTCCGTCCAACTATGTGCAGTCCGATAGGCATGCCGTCGGATGAGAACCCGCACGGCACGGTAGCGGCAGGATGCCCGATCATATTGATGGGATGCGTAAACGGCAGGAAGCCCCAACCCTTCACATGAGCATTGCGCTTACCCTCTATTACCTCCGGATACTCCCCCACAGGGAACGCCGTGGTCGCCATCGTAGGGGACAGCAGCAGGTCGCACTTCTCAAACACGTCGGCGAACCGGTTGATCATCTGGTCTCGGCGACCCAGCGCCTTCACATAGTCTGCTGCGCTAAACTCCTTGCCATCCTCAATCAGCATCCGACCGTACCATGTCAGGGGGTCTGAGGGATCATCCAGAAGGTGTCCTTGCGTAATGTAAGAATTGCACCCCGAGATAACCCACCAGATTTCAAACGGGTCGTCTAGTGTCAGGTCGCTCTCCTCGACCGAGCATCCCAAGTTCTCGAACGCCCGCGCTCCTGCAGCACATACCTCCACTACCTCTGCTTCAACGCCCGCATACCCGAAGTCCGCACTCCAAGCGATACGCAGACCGCTGATATCCCTGTCCACTGCGGCAAGGAAGTCGGGCACCGGCGCATGCAGCGATGAAGCGTCGCGATGGTCGTACCCTGAAAGCGCTTGGAGTAGGATCGCCGAGTCCTTCACCGTGCGAGACATTGGCCCATTCTGGCCTAACAGGTTCACAAGCGGGACATCCTGTTGCACACCGCTGAACCCGGAGACGCGCCCCTGTGTTGGCTTGATGCCGTATATACCGCAGAAACTCGCGGGTATGCGTATCGAACCGCCTCCGTCGCTTCCCGTGCCGAGTGAACACAGCCCGGCCGCTACCGATGCACCCGCTCCGCCGCTTGACGCACCCGCAGTCCGCTCAGTATTCCATGGGTTGCGACAATCATCCCCAAGGCGGTTTTCATTCGCGCCCAACGAGCCAAACTCCGGTGTGTTTGTCTTTCCAAGCAGGATTGCGCCGCTCGCCTTCACCCGCTCCGCAACGGCAGAGTCCGCCGTGGGGATATGGTCCTTGTATGCCAAAGAACCCGATGTAGTGCGGACTCCCTTTGTCATCACCAGGTCTTTTATTGAAATCGGAACACCGTGCAGTTGTCCAAGTTTATCCCCACGCACCACGGCGTCTTCTGCAGCCTTTGCCGACTCCATTGCATTGTCCTGCGCCAGCGTGAGGTACGAGTTCAGTTGCGAGTCCAGCCGCTCTATACGGCTGAAGTAGAGTTGTGTAACCTCGACCGGCGAGACCTGTTTGTTCGCGATGAGCGCCGCAAGTTCATGTGAGGGCGCAAATGCAAGACTGTCATCAATGTTAGGCATGGGACAATTTCTCTCCTATTCTGTCTATCCTGTGCATCGATGCCGGCTTAGCTCACCGCCGGACGCCTATCCGCCCACGGCATCGCGCGCTCGAACGCCGCAGACGCCGCTATCACAGTTTCCTCGTCGCCCTTGCGCCCAACGATGTGTAGCCCTACCGGCATTCCGTCAGCCGAGAATCCGCACGGCACGCTGGCAGCCGGGTGCCCTATCGTGTTAATCGGATGCGTGAAAGGCACAAAACCCCATCCCTTCCTGTTAGCGTTCTCCTTCCCGCCTATCACGTGAGGATACTCTTGCACTGGAAATGCCGTCGTAGGCATTGTCGGAGACAGCAGCAGATCGTAGTCATCGAAAACGTCCGCAAACTGGTTGATCATGCGGTCGCGCCCGCCCATCGCCTTGATGAAGTCGCCTGCGCTGAATCTACTGCCGTCTTCAATTGCCATGCGTCCGTACCACGAAAGTGGGTCATCCGGGTCGTCTAGCAGATGCCCCTGCGTTACGAACACATTGGAGGCAAAGAACACCCACCACGTACCGAACGGGTCCTCCAAGGCAAGGTCACTTTCCTCCACGCTGCAGCCCATGCTCTCGAACACCCGAGCAGCGCTCGCAGACACCTCGACGACCTCTGCGTCAACGCCTGCGTAGCCGTAGTCCGGACTCCACGCCATGCGCAGTCCGCTGATGTCCCTGCCTACTGCGCCTACAAAGTCCGGAACGGGAGCGCGCAGCGACGCTGAGTCGCGCGGATCGTAGCCTGCTAACGCTTGCAGCAAAATCGCAGAGTCCTTGACGGTGCGCGACATCGGTCCCTGCTGACTGGTTATATTCAGAAGAGGAGCTGCCGGAGGAACGCCGCTAAAGCTGGAAACACGCCCCTGTGTCGGCTTTATACCGTAGATTCCGCAGAAACTCGCGGGAATGCGTATCGACCCACCACCGTCGCCACCCGTGCCGAGCGAGCATAGCCCTGCCGCCACCGCCGCGCCCGCGCCGCCACTCGATGCACCCGATGTTCGATCTGTGTTCCAAGGATTACGGCAGTCGTCGCCAAGACGGTTCTCGTTCGCGCCCAGTAACCCGAACTCGGGCGTGTTCGTCTTGCCCAGTATCACCGCGCCGGTCGCCTTCACCCGTTCCACCACCGCCGAATCTGCTTCGGGCACCTGATCCCTGTACGCCAGTGAACCCAGCGTCGTCCGCACGCCTGCCGTCATCTGCAAGTCCTTGATGGATATAGGCACGCCATGCAGCGGACCAAGCTCATCGCCGCGTATCACAGCATCTTCCGCAGCCTGCGCCGACTCCATAGCCATGTCCCGCGTAAGTGTCAGATACGAGTTCAACTGCGAGTCCAGCCGCTCGATTCGGTCGTAGTACAGTTGCGTGATTTCGACCGGCGACACCTGCTTGTCCGAAATCAGAGCGGCAAGTTCATATGATGGAGCAAAGGCGAGATTTTCATCGATGTTCGGCATTGGGCAACTCCCTAATGGCTGATGGTATATAGCTGATAGAATATCTCACGCTATCTTACCCCATAAAGTTGCTGCGGTTAAGACACCGGCGGCCTCATGTCCCCCCAGGGCATCGCTCGCTCGAACGCAGCTGATGCCGCAAGCACCGTCTCCTCATCGCCATGTCGCCCCACGATGTGCAAGCCTATGGGCATCCCGTCTGAAGATAAGCCGCACGGCACGCTCGCCGCAGTGTGTCCGATCGCATTGATTGGATACGTGAAGGGCAGATAGCCGAAGAACGAGTCAACTTCTTTGCCGTCTATGCTGGTGGGGTGCCGTTCGATCTCGAACGCAGGCACCGCCATTGTTGGCGACAGCAGCAGGTCGTACTCCTCAAAGAACGAGTCGAATTGCGCCTTTAGCACCGTAATCGTGCCTAGCGCCCTCGCGTAGTCGGCAGCCGTGAGCGTAGCTGCATGCTCCATCGCCTCGCGGAAGTAGTCCGTTAGTTTCTCCGGATGTTCACGTAGCAGGTAGCCCGACGACGCGTATGTGTTCGCCGAGAATATGGTACGGAAGTCCTCCTGCGGCGCTTCGATTCTGAACACGTCCTCGCTGACCGAACAGCCCATACCCTCAAACATTCCGGCTGCCTTGCTGCACACATCCACGACTTCGGGATCGACTGCGGCATATCCGAAATCAGGACTCCACCCGATTCGCAGACCTCTGATGTGGCGGTCGAGCGCGCCAAGATAATCTCCGGGAGTATCACGGAGCGATCCCGGATCTCTCGCGTCCCACCCGGCAAGTTCCCGCAAGAGTATCGCGGCATCGCGCACCGTTCGTGTAATAGGCCCCGATTGTCCGAGTTGATTAACGATAATGGGTGCATTGCGTCCGCCATAACGAGGCACACGTCCCTGTGTTGGCTTAATGCCATACAGTCCGCAGAAGCTCGCAGGAATGCGAATGGAGCCGCCGCCGTCGCTGCCCGTGGAAATTGCGGATAGCCCGGCTGCCAGTCCCGCCGCCGCGCCGCCGCTCGAACCGCCCGGCGTGCGCTCCGTGTTCCACGGGTTGCGACATGGCTCGCCAAGCAGGTTCTCGGTCGTGCCCCTGTGTCCGAACTCCGGCGTGTTCGTCTTGCCCAATATTATTGCGCCGGACGCCTTCACGCGCTCAACGACTATCGAGTCCTCGTCGGGAATCCTGTCTGTGAACGGCAGTGAACCGCTGGTCGAGCGGATGCCCTTGCTCATCTCCAGGTCCTTGATTGAGATAGGCACGCCGTGCAGCGCGCCAAGTTCGTCCCCGCGCATAACTGCATTCTCGGCGTCCCTCGCCGCCTCCATCGCATCGTCGGGACAGAGCGTCAGGTATGTATGAAGCTGCGAATCCAGCCTGTCGATGCGCTCCAAGTACAATTCTGTCAGTTCGACGGGCGATACCTGCTTGCCCGCGATGAGCGCGCGTAATTCAGCTGCGGGAGTGAATGCGAGGTTTTCTTCGATGTTCGGCATAATAAGTCTCCCTGTCAGGGTTATCCTCCGCTAGTAATGCTGGTCGAACAGAATGGCATTGCCGTCCGGGTCCTTCAGGGTCGCGCTGCACGGGCCCACAGTCGTCATATCCGCTTCGGTATCGAATTGTATCCCCGATTCCTTCAACTGAGCCTGTATCGAGCGAAGATCTTGAGGGTTGAAAGTAAGGATGTTCACATCGAACATCCCCTGGAACAAGCCGATAACCGTCGTTCCGTTTTGCAGGATGCGCCACTTCTCAGTCTCGGAGTCCGTGTACTCCTCATTCATGTGCCCTCCGTCTATCACCTTGAAGTCGAACTTCCGGTAGAAGTCCAGCGACTTCTCCAAGTCCTTCACTCCTAGGCTCACCGAAAAAGTGCCAAGTTCCAATTCTATCCCCTTATCCATATGCAGCCGCGCCACTCAACGCGCAGACTACGATTCATTCCAATTGTGCAATCCGATCACATTGCCGTCCGGATCCATGAACACGGCTATCTGCCCCATGCCCCCGGGTACATCCGAAGGGGATACGACCGCCGTGCCGCCCAAACCGACTACCTTATCCAGCGTAGCCTGTAAATCATCCGACTGCACGTAGAACATCACATAATTCGGAGGCATGTTCTCATCCGTCTTGATAATGCCACCCGGTATCCCACCCTCTTCACCCTGAACGAACCAGCAGGGACTGCCGGCAGCAGATGCCTCCCCCTTTTCGTTGATGTTCCAGCCGAACAGTTCGCTATAGAACTCTCTCAGACCTTCCGCCTCTCTACCACCTATCTCGAAATAAACTACCGGATTCGCCATTCAACGCTCCTTTTCTCACTCAATTTTCCTATATCCTATCCACATCTCGTTCATCCTGTCTATCCATGTCCGCACCCCTGTTTTGTGATATTATCCCCGCGAAATCATCAAACAAGAGAGGACGCATACCGATGAAAATTACAAACATCGAGACTTTCATAGTGGACGCGGGTTGGAGACCTTGGATGTTCGTCAAGGTCGAAACCGACGAGGGCATCACCGGCTGGGGAGAGTGCAGCGACGGCCGCTCACCGCACGGCATCGAAGGTACCATACGCGACATGAAGCCCCTGCTCATCGGCAAGGACCCGCGCGCCTTCGAGATGCGCTTTCAGGACATGTACCGCATCACCCGCCAGAGTCCCGGCGGCATCGCGGCAAAGGCGATCGCAGGGTTGGATTGCGCCTTCATCGACATCAAGGCAAAGGCGCTTGGCATATCGGTCACCGAGCTGTTCGGAGGACCCACGCGCGAGAAGGTGCGCGTTTACTGGTCGCACTGTGGCAGTTCCCGCGTGCGCCATCACGACATCCTCGGCGTCCCACCAATCGACTCGTGGCAGTCCATAACCGACCTCGGACACGAAGTCAGGGATCGCGGCTTCACGGCGCTGAAGACAAACATCATCCTGCCGGGGCAAAACGCGACCTTCGGCGGCGGATTCAGCGGAGGCACAGGCTCGACCGATCAGATAGCGCCTAAATGGCTCATGCCGCACATCGAGAAGCTCATCGGCACATTCCGCGACGCCGTGGGCGACGACATAGACATCAACCTCGACCTCAACTTCCACTTCAAGACCGAGGGCGCGCTCCGCATCGCAAAGGTGCTGGAGCAGTTCGACATGCTCTGGCTCGAAATCGATATGTATGAGCCGACGAGCCTGCGCCAGATCAAGGACTCTACGACAACCCGCATCTGCACCGGCGAGAACCTTTTCTACATGCGCGACTTCATCCCGTACTTCGAGAACCACTCCGCGGATATGTTCATGATAGACGTGCCCTGGAACGGTTTCAGCCAGTCCAAGAAGGTCGGCGACCTCGC
>JAGGDZ010000123.1 GCA_024648655.1 Chloroflexota bacterium
CAATGACAGCGTTCGGCGATTTGTTGAAGGCGTTTATCGGCGCAGGCTCGGAGCGCGTGCCGTTCTCCATGTAGTTAACGGCCATGCAGATGATGTTCAGCGGACCCGGCGCGGGCGAACGCAGCCGCACGCTCGACAGCGGCACGCCGTCACTCGAGCTTATCGCCTCCTCCAGATGCGGCTTATGCGTATCGAAGTCTGCAATCAGGCCCGACAGGATGTCCTGCGGAGACACATGCGGGATGTGATTCGCCGCACCCGACAGGTCAACGACGTTGTCGCCCTTGACCGCTCCCAGCTTGAAGTCATCGAAAAATACCAGCTTCATTTTATCCCCTTTCGTCTATCCCGAATATCTAATATCCTATCCATCCTAATGTCCTATCCATACTGTTAGTTTCGGCTATATCTTCACAACGCGGTTCACATAAATGGCAGGCGTATGAACGCCGTGCCCGTCAATCTCGCCAACAGCCACAACCTCGTCCACCTCCATGATAGTCGTGCGCGCCGCAGTCGCCATTACGCCGTTGAAGTTGCGCGACGTGCCACGATACACTATATTGCCCAGTGGGTCCGCTCTTTGCGCCCGCAGCAGCGCAAAGTCGGCTTTCAGCGCAAATTCAAGCACATGCGGTCTGCCGTCGAAAGTTCTCGTCTCCTTGCCCTCCCCCAGCAGCGTACCCGCGCCGGTCGGCGTGTAGAATGCCGGTATGCCCGCGCCACCCGCGCGTATGCGCTCCGCAAGCGTCCCCTGCGGCACAAGCTCAAGATCCACCTTACCCTCCCGGTACGCCCTCTCATAAGAAGTAGGACGTGACGGCGACGGCGACACAGGAAACGAAGCCACGACCTTTTTTATCTGCTCGTTATCCACCAGAATGCCAATGTCAATGGGACGGTCGCCCGGAATCGTGCCAAAGCCAATGACGCTCGCAAGCCCCGCCGTATTGCTGATGACCGTTAGGTCCCTCGCCCCATGATCACGCAGCGCGCGAATCAGATTCTGCGGCGTGCCGCCCGGACCTGCAAATCCGTCTATCATCAGGATCGCGCCGTCCGGAATGTCTGCCACCGCCTCATCGAACGACGCCACAACCTTGTTTATCGCCATACGCTTGAGCACCTCATTCGGAAAAGCAATTGCAAGGCGCATTCTAACATGGTTAGGGGGAATGCGTATGGCTTGTCGAGCGCCGTTTACCCATCCTCCTCATCCATCAGCTACCCGCCCTCGACCGTCTCGGCGGCGCGAACACCACCAGCAGCGTCAGAGTCTCCGTTATCGAGTGAAAGCGGTGCGGCACGCCCGTCTCCACGAATATCACCGAACCCGCCTTCACTTCCCTGTCCTCGTCACCCACCTGTATCCGCGCAGCCCCGTCTATCACATAGTAAATCTCGTCCTCAGTGTGTGGCTGCTGGGGATCCGTATCGCCCGCCGGCAGTACATACAACCCTAAGCTCAGAGTGCCCGTGTCTGCCGTGAAAAATTCCAGGTAGCGCTCGCCAAGCTCTCTCTGCGCCGCAATCAGGTTCGCAATCTCGAACGTCTCCATGGTTACGCAATACCCCTTCAAACTATGAAATGCCTTTCCAATACAGCCCACTTATCATAAACTGAAAGCCATGACAAGTATAAGCATACGCAACGCAACCCGCGCAGACATCGAACGCATCGCGGAGTTCCAGCAGGCTATGGCGTTGGAAACCGAAGGCAGAACGCTCGACTCATCCACCGTCCGGCAGGGCATCACCGCAGTGTTCGACGACCCGTTGAAAGGATTCTACATCGTCGCAGTCGCTGCCAACGACGCTGCCGACGCCTCGACCGTCGTCGGCAGCCTCCTCATCACATACGAGTGGAGCGATTGGAGCAATGCCAACCACTGGTGGATTCAGAGCGTCTATGTCGCTGCTGCTTGGCGGCGCAAAGGCGTCTATCGCACAATGTACGAGCACATTCTGGCTATGACCAAGGACCGCAGCGACATCTGTAGCATCCGCCTATACGTGGAGCGCGCCAACATCATCGCCCAGCAGACTTACAAGAGCCTCGGCATGAGCCACTCGCACTACGATTTGTATGAGATAGCCTCTTCTAAGTTTAGTGTAGCGCAGAATTATTGAGACGATTTCACAAATGCGAATTCGCCCAATCCGTGAGCTGCGGCTCCCTGCCTCCGCAGAGACATGCTGTGAAGGAATGACGGTTTGAGATTGACGCCGGGATTTTGCAATTTCGGAAATTGTGAAATTGTCTTAGATACTTATTGTCCATAGTGGCGACGGTGGCAGGTCCACCGTCACCGCCGGCTCTCTTGACTTCCCTGTTTCCGGACCGTCACTCCCGCGGGTTGAAGATTTCGTATCCCTCGCGCGGATTAGGTCCCTGCAAGGTAACGCCGTCACCGCACAGCCAGAACGAAAGACTTGGCGCGACCGGTGGCGGCTGTTCCCTCGGAGGTATTACTATCAGATCGCCGATGAAGTACGCTCTATAACACCCGTTTCGCTGCTCTTTTGGATAGGTGATACTCCCATCGAATGTCCAGGTCTCCTCCCCCGTCTCCACCGTTCTTCTGCCCGAAATGAACACCACGCCCGTAACTCCGTCGAACTTGCCTATGCCTTCCACAATTCTAAGCACTCGCTTCCAATTCCAGAACTCGCCATCCTCTGATGGACAGGCAAAACCCACCGTCTGCGCCATCACCAACCCGTCGCCTTCCGGAGTTTCCCAAGTAAAGCTGCTCTGACCCTCAGCCT
>JAGGDZ010000299.1 GCA_024648655.1 Chloroflexota bacterium
CTGACCGCGCTGAGAGCCTATCCGACAACCTCAGCGCTTACGGAGTGTTGAGCACTGTCGTTCGTCCTGAGTCGGCCCTATGACGGCAGCGCCCAACTCCTCGAATATTGCGCTAAGATGCTTTACTGCAACGGCGAAAAACTCATCGGCAGCAGCAGCTTGTTCTCCTGCGTCAACGGAGCAATTCCCCCGGGAGGTGGCCACACACCTTTTTCACGTGTCTCAGCCCGAATCTGCGCCCGTTGATCGTAGCTCTCGTATGCCCACATGTGAATCCAGGTATTCAGCCCGCCAAGCTCTGAGTACCAGGCACCCACCAAGGGCGAGTACTTCTCACGCTCTTGGATATGTTCGCCCCACTTTTCGATCACATTAGGGATGTCTCCGGGCGTGTAAGTATAGATCCGCATCTCATATACCGGACCCAGCTTGGCTTCCCCATGGTTCTTGTTGAACGGGGCCGGCAGGAATATCTCAGACCGCATGTTATTCACGAACTCGGTATTGTCAGGCGGCCACACTCCCTTCTCCACCACCTTGGCGCGGACTTCAAGTCGCTGGTTTAGGTCATCGTAAGGCCAGATGTGGACCACTTGGTTCAGCGGCCCCGCCTCCGTGTACCAGAACCCGAAAAGCTCCGAGTAGTTCCTGCGACCCTCCTTGATCTTCGCGGCGGCACGCTTCTCAAACTCCGGCACCGATCTCGGCTTGAGGTCGTACGTCCTGAATTCGTAAATCACTTTACTCTCCTGAGCTGACTTGACCGCCGCGCGCAGCGGACGATGAGCTTGTGTGTCCATAGCAAGTCACCTGAAAGGGCATACAGTCTTCCCTGTGCCTGGCCGATTTGAAGCCTAACACGCCAATCCGGGTTTGTGAACCAACCGTGACATTCAGGCATTGAGGCAGCCTAACTTCATCTCCTATCCTAATGATAGCGAAGAGCGAACTGCAGATTAGGTCCATGTAGGAGACCCGATTCAATGTCCCTGACCGTACTAGTCACCGGCGGCGCTGGGTATATAGGAAGCACGATATGTTCTGCCCTTGAAGACGCTGGGCATCGCCCCATTGTCTTGGACTCGCTTGTAGACGGCAGCGTTGATATGGTAGGGGATCGCCCGTTCTATCAGGCTGACATCGGCGACCCGGACGTTATCGCCGAGATGTTCTCTGACCACCCTGATCTGAGCTGTACCATTCACTGTG
>JAGGDZ010000161.1 GCA_024648655.1 Chloroflexota bacterium
ACCATGTCCGCCGGACTGCTTCTTGTGGCGATATTCGACTCTGGTCCTGCCGCTTATAGTCTCCTTGTAAGCGACCTTCGGTATCTGAAGGATCATTTCGGCGCCGAACTTGTTCCGCATCTTTTCGATGGCGATGTCCACATGGGTGTCGCCAAGTCCGCCAAGCAGGACTTCGAGCGTGTCCGGCTCGCGCGTAACGGTGAGGCTGGGGTCTTCCTCTATGATACGTGAGAGTGAACTGGACATTTTATCGACGTCAGCCTGCGACTTAGGGAAGACGGCCATAAGGTACACAGGGTGCGGGAACTCCATTCCCTCAAGCGTGAACTGATTGTCGCGCGCGCAGATGGTGTGTCCGGTGAGTACGGAGTTGAGCTTCGGTGTCGCGCCGATGTCTCCACAGGCTAAATCGGGAACGGCGGTCTGCTCCTTGCCGCAAACTTCGAAGACTTGTCCCACGCGCTCCTGCTGTCCTTCGTTGGCATTCCAGAGCTGGCTGTCGCTGGAGAAAGAGCCGCTGTAAACACGGAAATACGATAGTTTCCCGACGAATGGGTCGGCGGATGTCTTGAAGACAAGCGCGGCGAGGGGGCCGCTGCTATCGGGATTCAAGGTTACCTTGCCGTCTGCGGTGTCGGCTTCTACGCTGCTTACATCGGCGGGCGAGGGCAGGAAGTCCATAATGGCGTCCATCAGTTCGCTTATCCCGGTCTGGGACGGGGAAGCTCCGACTAGTACGGGGATTATGGCGCCGTCAGCGATACCTTGCTTGAGTCCGGCAATCATCTCCGCTTGTGTAATTTCCTCGCCTTCGAGGTACTTGTCGGCGAGTTCGTCGTCTGCTTCCGCAACGGCTTCGATGAGGCGCTCGCGCGCTTCCTCAACCGCATCCTCGATGCCGGCTGGGATGTCGGCGTTCGGGTCGAGCAGGTTTACGACGCCAGAGAAGTCAGACTCGGCACCGATAGGAATCTGCACTGGGACGCATTCCCTGCCGAAGCGGTCGGTGATTTCGCCCATGATGCGGTCAAAGTCGGCGTTTTCACGGTCCATCTTGCTGATGAAAATCAAGCGAGGCAGGCTGCGCTCGTCGGCAAGCGTCCACATCTGGTTAGTTCCGACTTCTATGCCTGCTGCAGCCGAGACTAAAATAATCGCAGAGTCGGCGACTCGGGAGGCAGATATGACCTCACCGCGGAAGTCGGCGTACCCGGGCGTATCGAGGATGTTTATCTTGCTGTCGCGCCAAGGGCAGGCGAGCAAGGACATTTGAGAGCTGGACTGCCTGCGTATTTCCTCCGGCTCGAAGTCCGAGACCGTGGTGCCATCTTCGACCCTGCCGAGTCGGGTGGTGTGGCCAGCGGTGTGAAGCATTGCCTCTGCGAGTATAGTCTTGCCTGCGCCCCCGTGTGAAAGCAGGACTATATTGCGCAATTTGTCAGTTGTGAACTTGGGCATATTGCTATTCCCTCCGGCTATAGTATTTATCCCTAGTGAATATCCCTCAATTTTAGTCAAAGGTTGAAAATCGTGCAATAGGGCGAATTGCGTCAGATAGCATTTCGCTTCAGCTGGGTGAATGGCAATTTCATCCTAGTGCCTTCTACAATCTCAAGGTAGGCCCCAACCTCTGCCTTCGCAGGGCAAGTATCTGGAAATCGAAATGTGCGGCGCGGCGCTCCAGTCCATCCGGATTTCATTGTCATTCCGAACGAAGTGCGGAATCTGGCATCTTTGCCAGCGACCGAGCTTACCTTACGACAGGAAATTCAGATTCTTCAGTCGGCTGTGCTGCGTTCAGAATGACAGGATGGACGGGTATGTGTGCCTGATTCAACCTTACCTACCTACTCCTTTCAGATCATCAAAAGGAGAACGTACTTAGTCATAGAAGGCAATTGGGGCTGACCGTGACGCTGTGGAAGCAGAGGATCGATAGGATATAATGTGCGTGGCTGCCTGATGGCGGCATTTCCGAGGAAGGTGAGATTGAATGATCGGATTTATTGGCGGCACCGGACCGGAAGGACGCGGACTTGCGCTGCGATTCGCGCTTGCCGGAGAGGATGTACTGATTGGCTCTCGAGATGCCGAGAGGGCGCGAGACGCTGCGGAGAGCGTGCGCGAGATTGCGCCATCGATATCGATAGGCGGCGGAGTGAATGCAGATGTCGCAGAACAGTCGAATACGGTTGTAATCGCGGTGCCGTATTCGGCGCAGCGGCCTACGCTTGAGGGGTTGATGGACGAATTGCGGGGCAAGCTGGTCGTGAATGTGGTCGCGCCTCTGGTGTTCAGCAATGGAGTTGCGAGCGCGATTCGAGTGGAGGCAGGATCGGCTGCGCTGGAGGCACGCGAGATAGTGCCGGACGCGATTCACATTGCCGCATTCCATAATGTGAGCGCACAGGAACTGCTAGTTCCTGATAGGGCGCTGGATACGGACATCGTGGTGTTTGGGGATGATGCGGATGCCAAGCAGAAGGTGATGGGCCTCGCGGAGGCGATAAAGGGTGCGCGAGGCGTTGACGGCGGGGGGCTGGAGAACGCGCGGTACTGCGAGGACTTGACGGCGCTGCTGCTTAACATCAATAGAATTTACAGGGCGCATTCGATGATAAGGATTGTGGGGATATAGCAGCGAAACCGAGCGAGGCATAGCGGGGTGAAGGGCTTACGGCGCCTTCAGCCGCCGTGAATTTGGACGCGAGGATTGCGCCTACTATGGCGAGCAAGCCGATAATCATAGCGGTGAAGAGCCGGTTGAACTTGTCCGCGAGTGTGTCAATTTTGTCCTCAAGTCGGTCAGAACGTCGGTCCATCTGTGCCTGCGTGATATATTGCACGGTGGCTTCGCCGCTGGATATTCGCCTATAGAGATTAGGTCTTCAGTTGACAGTCTTCAGTTGACATTATAGCAACTACCTCAAAAATATAGTTTGGTTTAGTATGCATAAGACATAATACTTTGGCAACCGTCAAGTAAGGAGTTCGGTATGAAACTCAGGGTGCTTGGGGCACACAATGTGGAGAGTCGCCACACGCGGATGGAGAGTCATCTGGTAAATGGCGAGCTTGCGCTGGATGCGGGTTCGCTGACGCGCTCGCTGACACAGGACGAGTTGCAGGGCATACGGGCGATAATACTGTCGCACAGGCACTTTGACCATGTGAAAGATCTGCTGCCACTTGGAATGGTCGTCCGCAACGCGGGTGTCGCGGTCGATGTATATGCCATTCGGGACACTGTGGACGCAGTAACTGAGACACTGATGAACGGACGGCTGTTTCCGAATTTCCTGGAATCGCCGGGTGCTGACGCGCCGACATTCCGGATGCATAGCGTGGATTTTTACGAGCCGTTCAAGGTGCTGGGGTACGAGGCTGTTGCCGTGCCCGTGCCGCATTCGGTTCCGGCAGCGGGGTTTCAGATTTCCGAC
>JAGGDZ010000158.1 GCA_024648655.1 Chloroflexota bacterium
AGCGGCCGGTTCCGGATCTGCATCCGAACTACAGGCCAATGCGAATGCCGCTACCAGCGATACCATTACGGCCAAGCCGAATGCCAATCGCCATTTCGATTGAACACGCTTAAATGTCATATTTTTCTCCCCTTCATCTCTATTGACGTGAATGCCGTCACTTCAAGTCGAGCGCATAGCTACGGAGCGCTACTAATCAATAGTGAATGTAATCACAAATTCGTTGCAAAAGTCAAATCCGGCACTTGCGAGGCCAGGGTCTTGTATCTTGATTTTGCCATGAGACGATCACATCCTAAGTATAGATCGGGGCGCGGCAGACCGTAGGGTCTTAGGTCATAGAAGACCGTTCGAAAGCGAGGGTCGCCGCGTTCATTGCCAACAAGAGCCCGAACAGTTGCCTGGGCTAACCAAGCCCGTATCTTGCAAGGCCGGGCCAATGTTTGACAGGAGACTAAGATGGAACAGGAACTCATATACGTAGGCATAGACGTTGCTAAGGATCGAGTGGATGTCGCGGTCCGTCCCTCTGGGAAGGTGTGGAGTGTATCCTATGATGAAGTGGGAGTGGACGGTCTGGTCGCCGATCTGAACAGCCTTGCGCCCGAAGTGGTGATCGCAGAGTCCACCGGTGGTCTGGAACTTGCGCTGGTGGCTGCGCTGGCGGCGGCTTCTGTGCCTGTGGCGGTGATCAATCCCCGACAGGCGCGCGACTTCGCCAAGTCCACAGGACAGTTGGCCAAAACAGACAGGCTGGACGCTCAAGTTCTGGCTCACTTCGGCGAGGCTGTGCGTCCACCCATGCGCGCTTTGCCGGATGCCGACACTCATGCGCTCGGCAGTGTGCTGGCGCGTCGGCGACAGGTTATGGACATACTGGTGGCTGAGAAGAACCGACTCGGTCGCGCCACCGCAGAAGTTCGTCCTCGCATCCAGGCTCACATAACATGGCTGGAAGATGAACTGGGAGACCTGGACACAGACCTGCGCGACAGAGTGCGCAAAAGTGCGATGTGGCGGGAGAAAGACGACCTTCTGCAAAGCGTTCCTGGTGTGGGACAGCAGGTGTCCTTGACGATGTTGGCGTATCTGCCGGAACTGGGAACTCTGAACCGCAAGCAGATAGCAGCTCTGGTCGGTGTCGCTCCGTTCAACAGGGACAGCGGTCCTCGTCGTGGCAGACGCAGTGTGTGGGGAGGTCGAGCCAGAGTGCGCTCTGCGCTCTACATGGGAGCGTTGGTCGCCAGTCGGCGCAATCCCGCGCTCAGAGAGTTCTACCAGCGCCTGCTTGACGCTGGTAAACCTAAGAAGGTGGCCTTAACCGCGTGTATGCGCAAACTGCTGATCATACTCAATAGCATGATGAGAACCGGTGAGCGGTGGAACTCCGACAGCGCTGTGTCTTGACATCCAAGACAGTTGCTTTCGTTTTCAGGAAATAGGTCAGTCAACGGCCCCCTCTCCCTCAGAGCGTGTTTCCAAAGTCATGAACTTGTAATAACCTATGGTTCATTATGCGTAAAGCCTATCCAAGCTACCTGACCGATGAGCAGTGGGACGTTCTAGCTCCTCTGCTCCCTGCAGCCAAGAGCGGAGGGCGTCCCCGTTCGGTGGATCCGCGCGAGTTAGTAAACGGCATCGTGTATGTGCTTCGGAGCGGATGCGCCTGGCGTATGCTGCCTAACGACCTTCCCCCTTGGCAAACAGCGTACAAGTATTTCCGCAGATGGACGCTGGATGGGACA
>JAGGDZ010000338.1 GCA_024648655.1 Chloroflexota bacterium
TGCCGTTTTCCCACAATGGCTCCGACTTAACCTTTGAGTTGCGCTTCAGCGAGTCGGTCAACGGCCTGAGTTACGTTGTGGTGCGCGACAGTCTGCTAGACGCTGACGGCGGCGAGGTGCTGAAAGCCAAGCGCATCGTGAGTGGCAGCAACCAACGCTGGAGAATTACCCTGCGCCCGAATTCAGATTCCGAGAACGTTGTAGTTACGCTTTCCAGAGGAACTGAGGTAGCGACGGGATATACCATGGTGAATGACGTCACCGCCACTATTCGGGTCGTTGCTATGCAGATGGATTCCAGCACCAGCACAGCTACTGTTAGGTTCTCGGGTGCGCCGTCTAACCACGAAGGGTGCAAAGTCAGTATTAGCATGATTTTGAGCGAGAACATCTCTGGCATCACCGCTGCCGACGTGGAGGATATGCTCTCCGTCACCAACGGCAGGATTTTAGATGTGGTAAGCACGTCATCAGGCAACAACAATCAGTACTGGCGAATTGATGCTGTCGCCACATTGTTCCTCAAATTTGGAATCACGGTAGCTGAGGATACCGCTATAGGTTCGTCAGGGTACACCGTGGAAAGCGAAGCCACCGTCGAAGTCATGCCACATCAGTAGTGATTGCGCCAAGAAGTCAAGAAGCAAGGAAGGACGCGGGCTTAGCCTGGTCCTTCCTTCTGTTTCCTTAGCCGGCGAGCGTCTTAAGGCGTAAGTATTAAGCATGGCTAATAACATCAATTTCGCTGTACGACTGCACCAAGGCGGCTTCGAGTACGCGTATCTGCGGGAGATATTTCAGGCTGCGGACAGGCTCGGGTATGACGGAGCTTCGCTGTACGACTTGATGAGCATCTCCACACTGGAATGCTGGACGACACTTTCTGCGCTGGCGGCGGAGACGAAGCGCATACGACTCGTACCCATGGTGCTGGCGAATCTGTATCGGCATCCGGCTGCGCTGGCGAAGATGGCTGCTACGCTAGATGTTATCAGCGGAGGCAGGCTGGTGCTGGGCGTTGGGGCGGGCGGCGGCGAGGGGGACCACAAGGCTTACGGGCTGCCCTACCCTTCCACACGGGAGCGAGCGGCGATGCTGGGCGAGGCGGTGAATGTGATAAGACTGCTGTGGTCGAGAGAGCGGGTGAGCTTCGAAGGCGAATACTACCGGCTCACCGATGCGTTGTGCGATCCCGCACCTTTGCAAAAGCCCAGCCCGCCCATACTAATCGGTGGACACGGCGAGCGTCACCTGCTACGTGTTGCGGCGGCGCATGCCGATATCACGAATATGCGGGCGGATATGAGCGTCGAGGAGCACGAAGCGAAGCGGCGGGTGCTGGACGCCCACTGCGATGCGGTGGAGCGCGAGCCGTCCGAGGTGGCGCTGAGCCACAATGCCCATGTGTTCATCGGCGAGGATGAGACGGCGGTGGAGCGGCTGTTGGCTGAGCATGCGGCGCGTCATGGCATGACAGCAGAACGTTTTCGCGCTTCCCTGAGCAATGCGGTAGTGGGCACGCCGCAGCAGTGCGTCACGAAGCTGCGACAATATACGGATTACGGCATCAGCTGGTTCTTTCTCCTGTTTCCTGAGCCTGTGAGCGTAGAAGATTTAGAGCTGTTCGCCAACGAGGTGATGCCGCATTTCAAGCCAGCCAGCGCCGCACGCTAACGACTGCCGCGGTAATCGCGGAAGGGTCCGTCACGCCATTCGAGGGCTGCCTTGAGGCCATCTTCTTTGGAGCGGCGGGCGAACTCTTTGACGATAGGCGCCTGATGGGCTACGGCGTCCGTCTCTGCGGCGATGTGCTGAAGCGTGTTGCGCCCCATAAGTTCGAGTGCGCGGTTGACGATACTCTTGTTGGCGGCGAGAAGCTCCCAGGGGATGCGCGCCATGGTGCAGGCTAGCTCTTCTACGGCGTCTTCGAGGTCGTCGCGGGGGACTGACTTCCAGACTAAGCCAATCTCAGCGGCGCGCTTGCCGGAGACGGACTCGCCGGTTAGCAGGAACCACTTTGCCCACTGTGGTCCAACCATATATGTCCACATATGAGTGGGTGGCGTGCCCATAGAGCGCACGGGCGGGAAGCCAATCTGGGCATCGTCTGCCGCTATGGATATGTCGCAGTGCATGGCGAGGTCGGTGCCTCCGGCTATGCAGTAGCCGTGGATGCCGGCGATGACAGGCTTACTGAGGTTGAGCACCTGCGCCATGGTGTTGGGGGTCTGCTTCATACGATGGATGTCGGCGCGGATGTTGTCGCGGCGCTCCTGAGCGGCTGCCAGCTCTTCCGGGGTCTCGGGCGGCGTGATGTCGTAGCCGGCGCAGAAGGCGCGGCCGTTGCCCATGAGTGTCAGCACCCGCACTTCGGGATCGTCGTCGGCGCGCTGCATGCAGTCCACCATCTCAAGTTGTAGTTCTCGGCTGAGGGCGTTGAGTTTCTGTGGGCGGTTCAGCTTGACGCGGCCGATGCCGTCTGATGAGTTGTATTCAATGAATTCGTAAGCCATGAAAAGACCTCTGCGATGGGATTGCGCCGTATTGTAGCACAGGGCTACGAGGGGCTAACATCGATGAACAGGATGGATAGGATAGGGTGGGATTAGGAGTCCGGCTTTTCGAGGACGTAGATGATGAAGTTGGGGATGCGGTACTCATCGTCGAAGGTGGGGTTGGCGGCGAGTTCTTCTTCGCAGGGTACAGGCTCTTGAAGTGCGCGTAGGGCGAACCCCGCGCCGAGGAATGAGGATATGTAGCTGGAGAGTGTGTGGTGCATGTTTATGAAGGTTCTGTCGAACCAAGTGAACTCGCGGGGGCCTTCGTCGGTGTAGTTGTCCACGGGGTAGAAGAGCTTCTTGTCGCCCTGCTTGATCCAGCCATCGGATACTGAGCTTCGCATGGGGTGGATGTTGCAGATGACGAAGCGACCGCCGGGGCGCAGGACGCGATAAGCGGCGTTGACGGCGCTGCGGAAGTCTAGCAGGTCAACGAGAACGATGTAGGATACGGCGAGGTCGAAGGCGTCTCTCTCGATGCCGTGAAGGTCTTCGGCGTTGCCAACGATGTAGGTTTCATTAGCGCTCGTAAAGCGCGCTCTTTCGATGAACGCTTCGGTGAGGTCAATGCCGGTAACGGTCGCGCCGAGCTTCGACAGGAGGCGGCTGAATCTGCCCTCGCCGCATCCGATGTCGATGACCGTCTTGCCCCCAACGTCGCCGAGCGATTCGAGCATCCACCTGTCAAGCATGCCGGTGCGGACGGCCTGGTCGGCATCAATCCAGTCTTGCGCCGACTCTGACCACTGGCTGCGAAGACGTTCACCTAACTCCACGGGTTGCCTCCTGTTTGATTTGCGCGGATAAAGCGGACGTATGGGTGGGAGACTTGGTGGGATATTTTTAGGACATTTTCAGGACATTTAATGAGGGTATCTTATATTATTGCAGATGATCGCAGACGGGGTGAAATGCGAAGCGCCGCCGTTACGCTTCTGCGGCATAGTGTGCTATGCTTAAGGGCGAGCGGGAGTAGCTCAGTGGAAGAGCCCCTGCCTTCCAAGCAGGCTGTCGCGGGTTCGAGTCCCGTCTCCCGCTCCAATTCCCACGGTAGCGTTTCCCACGGTAGCGTAAAACCCTATGCCCACGCCTGAGAGGTAAGGCGATGCAGTTTTCCGGCAGACTGGTCATTATCATCTCGCTGTCCATTACCACCCTGCTGGCGAGCAACATCATTGCCATCAAGCCGGTTTCGTTATTCACTCTTCCGTTTCAGGTGTTTGGCGACAACCTGTTCGTAGTGTCGGCGGCGATCATTTGCTTCCCTATCAGCTACATCGTGAGCGATGTTCTGACGGAAGTGTACGGATTCAGGGTGGCGCGCGGCGTGATATGGCTGGGCTTCGTGTGCAACCTCCTGATGGTGATCCTGTTCTGGTTGGGCGGCTTGATACCGGGCGCGGTCTTCTGGGAGGCGCAGGACGCTTACAGTGCAATACTCGGCGCTACCGGCTGGATATTGCTGGGCAGTTTCGTCGCATACATCATTGGAGAGTTCGTGAACGCGGCAGTGATGGTCGTGCTGAAGAACATGACCGAGGGACGGCACCTGTGGGTGCGGACGATTTCTTCAACGGTGGTTGGACAGGGCGTGGACTCGGTACTGTTCTTCGGGATCGCGTTCGGGATATCCGGCTTGTGGCCTTGGCCTGCGGTGTTCGCGGCTATGATATTCGCGTGGATGGCAAAGACTGTGTATGAGATCATTGCTACGCCGCTGACCTACCTGGTCGTCAACTGGCTGAAGCGGACGGAGCGGATGGACATCTATGATGCGCCGCGCTCGCTGAATCCGTTCGGCATATTTGGCGATGGGGAGGGGCAGAGCGTGAATGCGGCATTGGGCGAGGTGGACTGACTGCTACGTGACTGCTATGCAGCGTAGAAGATTCAGGAGTTGGGTATGAGACTTGAAGGCAAGGTTGCGCTTATCAGCGGCGCTGCGCGGGGATTGGGGGCTGCGGAGGCGCGGTTGTTCGCACGCGAGGGCGCTAGGGTCGGCATCGCAGATATTCGTGAGGCAGAAGCGTGCGCGCTGGAGGCGGAGATACGGGAGTCGTGCGGCGATGCGATGTACATCAGGCTCGACGTTACGGACGAGCAGCAGTGGGCGAATGCAGTTGACCAGATGATGACCACCTACGGCAGGCTGGACATACTGGTGAACAATGCCGGCATATTCGAGCATGGTCTTGTGGAGGAGACGAGCGCCGAAAGCTGGGACCGCATGATGGACATCAACGGCAGGGGCGTGTTCCTGGGGACGAAGGCCGTGATTCCGGCGATGCGGGAATCAGGCGGCGGTGCCATCGTCAACATCTCGTCGGTCGCCGGTCTTATCGGCGGACTTAGCACGGCGTACAACGCATCGAAGGGAGCCGTACGATTACTCACGAAGTCAACGGCAGTGCAGTATGCCTCTGAGAATATCCGCGTGAACTCGGTGCATCCGGGTCCCACGAACACCGACATGCTTGACGTCTTCTTCCGCGAAGAAGGAGCGCGTGAGGCGCGTGCTGCGAACACCCCGATTCCGCGCCTTGGGGAGCCGGAGGACATAGCATACGGGGTTCTGTTCCTTGCTTCTGATGAGTCGTCGTACATGACAGGCAGCGAGCTGATTATAGACGGTGGAAATTCTGCGGGGTAGTGCGTATATTTCGATTGTGCGCCCACGCAGCGGCAGAGATGCCTGAGGAGGAAAAGCTATGACATGGAAGGAAGCGATTTCTCGCTCTTTGCGTGCGCTGCTGGCGTTTGCAATAGTCTATATCTCAGGCATTGCCGTGATTGGAATAGGAGCGGGGTTGTTTGTCTTCGGCAGTTTTTCAGAAGCACGGCTCTTGTTTCTACTGGCGGTCGCACTCTATATCATAGGGCTAATGATTCTTGTCATCGGCGGCTTTGCCGTAATGGTGAAGCTGTTGACAGACGCCATTGTTGACCATGTGACGGAGCGGCTTTCAAGTGGTCAGCCGTGGAAATGACGCACGCCCAAAACTTCGAGTCCATACACAAGTCCCAATAGCCACACGCCCGATAGAAACATGCATGTAAGGAGGCGTCAATGTCAGAATTGCAAGTTCAGCGCGAGGTAGATGAGTTCGTAGCGAGCACGCCTAAGTCGAAGGCACTGCAGGACGAGGCGGCACAGTACCTGCCGGGCGGAAGCTCGCGGGGAACGGCGTACTTCGCGCCCTACCCTACTTTTGTTGATCACGCGAAGGGACATCATGTCTATGATGTCGATGGCAACGGCTACCTTGATTTCATGATCAATGCCACGACGCACGTCATGGGACACGCACATCCCGACATCGTTGCGGCGCTTCAGGAGCAGGCGGAGCGGGGCAACTCGTTCAGTGGGCCCACGGAGGCGCAGGTGCGGCTTGCAAAGAACCTGTGCGAGCGCGTGCCTTCCCTGGAAACGGTGCGCTTCACAAACTCCGGCACAGAGGGCACAATGATGGCGATACGTGGAGCGCGGGCATTCACCGGAAAGCACAGAATCGCCAAGTTCGAGGGCGGCTATCACGGCTCGCACGAGTATGTGTCGGTGAGCGTGCGACCTCCGGCAGACGCGCTCGGTCCTGATGCGACCACGCCAGTCCCTGAGCATCCGGGGCAGCCGCCAAGCGTATCGGATGATGTCATTACAATGCCGTTCAACGACCTAGAGGCGTGTGAGCGCATAATCAGGGAGAACAAGGACGAACTCGCGTGCGTCATCATGGAGGCGGTATCGTCGAGCTTCGGCTACCTGCCTGCCGATGTGGACTTCCTGCGAGGAATACGCGAGATTACCGAGGAACTGGGTATAGTGCTGATATTCGACGAGGTGCAGAGCTTCAGAGTGTCGGCGGGCGGCGCGCAGGAGATGATGGGCGTGATACCGGACATGACGACGTTCGGGAAGATAATCGGGGGCGGCATGCCTGTGGGCGCATGGGGCGGGCGGCGGGACATCATGGCGCTGTTCGATCCGACGGAGGGCGCGCCGCTGGCGCACGCGGGCACATTCAACGCGAATCCGATGACGATGGTCGCGGGCGAGGTGGTGATGAACCACCTTACGCCGGAAGTTTATGAGCGCATGAACGCACTGGGCGAGACGCTGCGCGCCAAGCTGCGGGCGGTGTTCGACGAGCTTGAGGTTCCGGCGCAGGTTACGGGCGTGGCGTCGTTGTTCGGCATACATTTCACGGATGAGGAGATCGTGGATTATCGCTCGACCCTGACGGGCGACGGCGATATGACGAAAGCGCTGTTCACGGGCCTGCTGAACGAAGGCATACTGATTCAGACGGGCGGCGCGGGCGCTCTGAACGTGCTGACGACGGATGCGGAGGTGGACGCGCTGGTGGACGGTGTGCGGAAGGTGGTGACGCGGGTGCGGCGGTAGAATGAATCCAATTCACATACGCTTCGCGCCACTCCGATTCTTGCTACAGGCTTCGTCGCCGGCTGAAAGTAGTTTACATGCGTCCTTCCCGCTCCAAGATAGCGGCTCTTCATCGCCTCAGTGTACTCCTTCACGCCGCTTCTCCTCATATCTCCCTCCGGTAACACGACTTTTGAAGTAACGATACCCGCCAAGGTAACTTTTATAAGGTAATTTTTATTTTGACGCAACGGGCCGTTCATAATACTCATTGACTATACCCATTGACTTTTTCCGTGGGGCTGTAGGATACTCCTCACGGGGAAGATAAAAACTCCTCATTA
>JAGGDZ010000003.1 GCA_024648655.1 Chloroflexota bacterium
GCCAGGCAGTACCGATTAGGGCGATGTTCGCGGAGAACAGCGCGTCCCTCAACTCGTTCCAGTGTGCGTTCTTTATGACCAGCCAGCCCAGAAGCCCGCCCAGCGCCGTCGCAAGCACAACATAGCCTATGAGGAGGGACTTAACGACTCTGGGAGACTTCAGCACGCTGACTTTGTTTTCGGGAATGTCAGTCAAGTTCATACAGTAGTATTTTATACGAACCTAGTGTCCTGTGAAATATAGTAGTAGCGATATTACGATTTTGAGACAGATGTGAACTCTCGGACGCGGAGAGACCCACCAGAAAACGATTCGCCGAACGCGGACGGTTCGTCGCAGACAACGGACTATTCGTAGCGCAGAGCGTCAATGGGGTGCATGCGGGAGGCGCGCAGCGCCGGGTAGATGCCGGACAGTAGGCCGACTACGGCTGAGACGGAAAGGGCGAGGATCGCAACGTCCGGATGGAACACCAGCCCCTCTACAGAATTGCCGCCGCGATTGCCGACATTGCTGACGATGAGGTTTGTGAGGGGCGACATTGCGAATGAGAGTAGCAGGCCGATGATGCCGCCCGTTGTCGTGAGGAAGACGGCTTCAGTGATGAACTGTAGCAGGATGTCCCGTCGCTTCGCGCCCATCGCTTTACGGATGCCGATCTCCCGTGTGCGCTCGGTAACGGAAACGAGCATAATGTTCATTACGCCGATGCCGCCGACTAGCAGCGAAATGCCTGCGACCGTACCTAGAAATAGCACAAGAACCGTAGTGACCTGATTCACGGTCTCAATCAGGTCTTGAAGCGTATCGACGTCGAAGTCATTCTCGTCGGTGATGTGGTGGCGGAGTCTCAGAATAGAAGCGATTTCAAGTTGAGCATCGTCGATAGATTCCTGCGTGGTGGCTTGAACGTCTATAGCATCGACACTCGTCTCTCCGTTCGTGGCGCGCTGGCGGGACAGGCGATGGTGCGCGGTGGATATAGGTATAAATGCCTGGTCGCCGAAACCGAAAAACGTTGCGCCCGTGTCCTCCAAGACGCCGACGACAGTGAACTGGCGGCCATTGACTCTGATGGGCTTGTTCAGCGGATCGCGTGAGGCGAACAGGGTCTCTGCTATGGACGCGCTCAGTACAGCGACATCGAGATTATTTCTGACGTGCGCGGGATTGATGAACTGACCTTTCTCGACGCTCACATTGCGGACTGTGGCGTAATCCGGGGTTACTCCTATGAGTTGCGCCCTTGTATTCTCCCTGCCGAATACGATTGTTCCGCTGGTATTTATCTGTGGAGCGACGGCTTTGACGGACGGTGCAAATAGTGGGTCTAACAGGGCTTCCGCGTCTTGTAGGGTGAGAGTGGTTGCTCCGTCTGCAGGGCGTACGAACAGCAAATTGGTGCCCTGAGACTGGATTTGGGACGTGATGTTCTGCTGCACGCCCCTGCCGATAGACATCAACACGGTAACAGCAGTAATGCCGATAATAATGCCAAGGAGGGTCAGGCTTGAGCGCAACTTGCTGCTCCCAAGCGAACGAAGTGCGGTGATGACGATGTCTAGCGGGTTCATTGGCTGAAATTAACTGGATGTAAGAGTTGGCAAAAGTACAGACGCTTGTTCGGCAGACTCATCACGAGCGGTCTGGGATGTGTCCGACACAATCAGGCCGTCGCGCATAGTGATAATGCGGCCTGCGCGCGCGGCGATGTTTGCTTCATGAGTTACTATGATGACACTGATGCCCTCGGAGTTTAGTTGAGTGAGTATTTGCATAATTTCCTCGCCGGAGCGGGAATCGAGGTTGCCGGTTGGTTCGTCGGCAAGCAGGATGTCCGGCGACTTCACCAGGGCGCGTGCGATGCCAACACGCTGCTGCTGACCGCCCGAAAGCTCGGTTGGCTTGTGCTGCATGCGATCGCTGAGTCCCACGCGCTCCAGCGCATGTATAGCAGTGGCGCGCCGTTTAGCGTGCCTGCCGTACATCAGGGCGAGCTCGACGTTGTTGAGGGCGCTGAGACGTGGCAGCAGGTTGTATGTCTGGAATACGAAACCGATTTTGCGGTTACGAATCTCCGCGAGACGGCTGTCGGAGGTGGCGCCTATATCCTCGCCGTCTAGGGTGTAGGTGCCTGATGTGGGAACATCGAGGCAGCCGAGGATGTTCATCAGCGTTGACTTGCCAGAACCGGATGCGCCCATAATGGCGACCATCTCGCCGCGCGCTATGGAGAGGCTGACGCCTGCGAGCGCAGGCACCTCGACGCTGCCCATTGTATATATTTTTGTTACATCTTCGATTTCGATCATGGGAATCGACCTTGCCGCACTAAGGGTTGCCGTTATGCTTGGCTAACGCTGCGGAGGTTGGCTGCCACGGGATGGACCGCCACCGGATCTGCCTCTGAATCTGAATTGACCACCCTCCTCCAATTGGCTGTCGTCAAGCACTTGCATCACTATGCGGTTGCCCGGAGCGAGACCGTCTTCTACGATAGTGAAGAAACCGTCACTGCTGCCCAGCGTTACCGGTTGCTCAACTATTTCGCCGTTTCCGTCTTCCTTACGCACGAATGCGCCTTGATCACCGAATCGGACCGACTGCATAGGTATTACGATGCCGCGCTCTTCCGCGACTGCTACTCTGGCAACCGCGCTCAGACCCTCTTGCAAGATTACGCCTTCCGGCACATGCACTCTGATATCTACATCGAAAGCGACGATACCCTGCTCATTGGTGGAAGTGGAGCTGATATTGGTGATTATGCCATCCAGTTCCTGATCCGGTAGGGCGTCAATCGCAACGGTTACAGGCTCTTCGCGCCGTAGTGAGAGAACATCTATCTCATCCACGCTGCCTTCTATGTTGACTATGCCAGAATTGATGACTGTCAGGATAACCTCATACGGCTCAATCTCTTGCCCGACCTCGACCGGAATGGAGGCGATGTATCCGTTCCAGGGCGCTTTCAGCGTGGAGTCCTCGAAGCGGCGGGTTTCGCCCTCGACTTTGGCTTGCGCCGCCGCAACGGACGCTTCTTTCAGCGCGACTTGCAACTCGCGGCGGTCGTGGATTTCCTGCAAGGCGTTGCTCGCAGCGTTCAGGTTCGCCTGCGCCAGCGCGAGTTTGCCCCGATTGGCTGCGACTTCCTCGCCATCCGGGTTGATGAGCGCATCCAGCGCGTCGGCTGCCGCGGCGCGGGTAGCCTGCGTCGACGCCAGTCGCTTACGCTTGCTCTCCACTTCTGCCGTGTCCGGATTTTTCAGTTCGTCGAGATTACGTATCGCGACGTCATAGTCCGCCTGCGCCTTGTCGTACTCCGCTTGCAGCCGCGTCGCGCCGATGCTCCCTTCCATAAGCCGATCAAGCGCCTCTTGCGCCTCGGCGCGCGCCTTCTCCGCACTCGCAAGGGCTTGTTGAGCGGCGGCGAGGCTGTCGTCGTGCTGCGCTTCTTCCGTTCGCAAGTCGCTGCGGGCGGATACCAGGGCGTCGTAAGCGTTCCGCATGTCGCGCCTGATGCAGAATTCGTCGTTGGCGCTGTCGGTGTTGGACTGCCTGATTGGGCTATAAGTGTACTGGTCGCATTCGGGCTGGATTAAGTTGGCGGTGGGGTAGAGCGCGCGCCAGGCGAAGACTTTCAGCTCGTTCCAGCGCGTATCCGGGTTGTCAGCGATACGCCCGTCCGGGAACAAAACATAGTCCCGGTCGTACACTTGCTCCGGCACGAAGTTCAGCGCGTCGAACATGTCCGCAGGCGTCATGGCGAGGTCATCATCTGAGGCTTTAACCCCCGTCCACTTGTATATGACATTCGCGTAGTCTTGCAATTCATCGGTGTATGCGTCCCGCGCAGTCTTGAGTTGGTTGCTGCCGTTCAGCGCGTCGAGGTTCAGTCTCGCAACAGCCAGGTCGCGCTCCGCGATTTGCAGATTGTCCATCGCAGTCGCCAAGTCGTTATCCAGCGCGAGTTCGGCGTCTCGCAGCGCGACCCGCGCCTGCGCTATGGAGTCTTCGGCGTCGGCTAATGTTTCGGGCTTGGGTTTCAGCAGGTGGTCCAAAGCCCCCTGTGCCGTCTGCGCTTCCAGTTTGGCGTCGGCAAGAGCCGCTTCCGAATTCGCTATGTCCTCCGCTTTCGGGTTGAGCAGGTTGTCCAGCGATTCCTGCGCGTTGTGCAGTTCCAGCGCGGCGTCGGCAAGGGCGGATTCCGCCTCCGCAATCTGCAATGTCGGATTTTTAGCGTCGGCTAGTGCATCCAGCGCGTCCTCGTAGTCGAGCTGCGCCTGTGTGATTGCCCGCCGCAGATTCGCTACGCTTTCGGGGTCGAGGCTGGCGAGCGGCTGTCCTTCGGTTACGATTTCGCCTTCGGTTACAAGGATTTCAGAGACGTAACCGGGTGAACCGAATGTCAAGTCTTCCTTGTTGGAGAAAGCGATGCCGCCATTTATTGCTATCTCAGTCGTCAGTGTGTCGATTCGGACGGGCAGCAGGCGCTCAGTGGGGGCGAGTGCGGTTTCGTCTTCGCCTGCGAAAGGGTTTAGTCCAAAGGGGTTGACGGTCAACACGATTGAAGCCATGGATGCGACCAATATCGCGAAAGCGATAACCGCGATGTGCCAGCGTTTCAGCCGGCTGAAAATGGACGCCGTGCCATTATTCATTTATTCACCTTAGGATATTCACCTTAGGGTCGGCTCAGGCACGCTTCATTTAAGGCAGGTACGGCTCAAGCAGATAAGGTGCGCCTTCAATTTACAAATTGCTTCATCCAAGAGTATAACGGCGCTTGAAGGATTCCGTTAGCGAAAACTAACCTTGATTTCATGAATGAAAATGAATGGCAAAAGCTCATTGCGGACTTCGAGAGGCATCTTCGGGCGGAGAAAGGGCTTGCCGAGCTGACAATCCGCAACTATAAATCGGACATTCAGCCTCTATACGACTACATGCGCTTGAAGGACGTTGCCGACATGCGCGCGCTCGACCGAGTAATTCTTCGCGGCTACCTGGCGTGGCTGACGGAACTGGGCTATGTGCGTCACAGCGTGTCGCGGAAGCTCAGTACACTGCGAACTTTCCTTAAGTGGATGTCGAGCAAGGGGATAATTGAAGGGGATCCGCTGCCCAAGCGCGGCATCATGCGCGTACCCAAGCGGCTGCCGCGCTTCCTGTCGCAGGAGCAGGCAGAGCGCCTGATGGACGCGCCCGATGCGACAAAGCCAACCGGACTGCGCGATCAGGCGCTGCTTGAAGTGATATACGGCGCGGGATTGCGTGTAAGCGAGGCGAGCAATCTTCGAGTAACGGACCTCAATCTTTCCACGCGCGAAGTCAGGGTACGGGGCAAGGGATCGAAAGAGCGGGTGGTTTTAATTGGAGAGACCGCCAAGGACGCGCTGTCGCTGTACCTGCGGGATGGGCGCCCCAAGCTGGCCGGGAAGGGCAGTGGCATGACGCTGTTTCTGAACCGATTCGGCGGTCGTCTGAGCCAGCGCAGCATACAAGAGAAGGTGAGACGTTACAGTGTCAAGGCGGCGCTGCCGTCAGGCGTGCATACGCACACACTGCGCCACTCATACGCCACGCACATGCTGGAGGGCGGCGCAGACCTGCGCGTTGTGCAGGAACTGATGGGACACGCCAGTCCCGCTACGACTCAGATTTACACGCACGTAACGAACGCACAGGCGACGCAGGTGTATATGGCGGCACACCCTCGCGCTAGACTCGAATCCGCAGAATCCGATACGGATGATTCTGCGGATTGACGTCCGATAATCTGTGCCATAGGCAATCGGCTCATGCTGATGCGCTATTGCCTAATTGCGGCTGTTAATGTAGAGTACGCCTCAAGCAAGCGGCTGACATGTCGCCTTGTGTTGATGATGAGCGAAAGTTGCTCTTTGGGAGGACATTAACTACCGCAAGGAGGAATGTGTATGACTACCGCTACTCCGTCCGCTGCCTTTGGAGCCAGCATCAAGCGACGGGAAGACCCGCGCCTGATAACCGGCAGAGGCACCTATGTAGATGATATAAAGATGGTGGGCATGCTGCACATGGCGCTTGTTCGCAGCCCTTACGCTCACGCAAACATTACAAGTATCGACACTTCGGCTGCGAGCGCCGCTGATGGCGTCGTCGCGGTCTTGACCGGCGAGGATATTGGCGAGGAGATTGGCCTGCCTTGCGGCTGGGTCGTCCCGGACACGATCGAAGTGCCGCACCCACCTTTGGCATTGGGCAAAGTCCGCTGTGTGGGCGATGCCGTCGTCGCGATAGTCGCTGACAGCGCCGCCGCCGCCGCCGATGCCGCCGAGTTGGTGGAAGTCGGTTACGATGTGCTGCCTGCCGCCGTGAATGCGGAGCTGGCGACAAAAGACGGCGCGGCGCAGGTGCATGACGACGCGCCAAACAACATTGGCTTCGAGTGGGAAGTCGGTGGCGGAGACATCGGAGCGGCTGCCGACAGCGCAGAGGTCAGGGTTTCCGAGCGTATTGTCAACCAGCGGCTCATTCCGAATCCTATGGAAGGCAGAGCGGTTGTCGCTGATTACAACCCCGGCACAAATCAGGTAACAGTCTGGACTTCGTCGCAAATACCGCACCTTGTCCGCCTTCTACTGGCGCTGGTTACGGGGCATCCGGAGCATCAGATAAGAGTCGTGTCTCCCGATGTGGGCGGCGGGTTCGGCTGCAAGCTGTATCTGTACGCGGAAGAGGTAATAGCCTTCGTAGCCGCCAAGCAGTTGGGCCGCCCGATCAAGTGGACTGAGGAGAGGCAGGAAAACTACCTCGCCACAACCCATGGACGCGACCATATCGGCGACTGGGAGATTATGGGGAACCGCGACGGCACGATTACGGGCATACAGGGCACGATCTACGCCAACATGGGCGCGTACCTGTCCACATTCGCGCCGGCTATTCCGACGTACTTGTTCGGACTGATGCTAGTGGGGCCGTACAAAATCGAGAATGTGCAGTGCAAGGTCATTGGCGTTTTCACGAACACCACACCTGTGGACGCGTATCGCGGCGCGGGCAGGCCGGAGGCGACCTATGTCGTGGAGCGCATGCTAGATAGGTTCGCCGCTGAAATCGAAATGGACCCCGCAGAGGTGCGGCGCAAGAATCTGATTCCACCGTTCGAGGACGGCTATGAGGTAGCCACCGGCGTTGCCTACGACAGCGGTGACTACGAGAAGGCGCTGGATCTTGCGCTTTCGATGATCGGTTACGATGACTTCCGCAAGGAACAGGAAGAGGCGCGACAGCAAGGACGCTACATCGGTGTCGGGCTGTCAACATATGTTGAAATTTGCGGGATGGCTCCGTCTGCGGTGGCATACGCGCTTGGAGCGCGCGCCGGCGTGTGGGAAAGCTCGCTGGTGCGCGTACATCCCACCGGCAAGGTTACGGTGTACAGCGGCTCATCCGGACACGGTCAGGGACACGAGACGACATTCGCGCAACTCGCGGCGTCGGAACTGGGAGTTCCGGTCGAGGATGTCGAGGTCGTGGAAAGCGACACAGCGCAGGTGCAGCAGGGCACGGGCACGTTCGGCAGCCGCAGCGCGGTCGTCGGCGGCACCGCTATTCATATGAGTGTGGAGAAGATTAAAGACAAGGCAAAGAAGATTGCTGCCTACATGCTGGAAGCGGCGCCCGAAGACGTCGTGTATGAGGACGGTCAACTGTTCGTGCAGGGCGCACCCGCGGAAGCGAAGTCCTTCCAGGAAGTGGCGCTCGCCGCGTACTGGTACGACGGACTGCCCGAAGGCTTGGAGCCGGGTCTGGAAGCGACGAGCATCTACGACCCGCAGAACTTCACTTGGCCATTTGGCACGCATATCTGTGCGGTCGAGGTTGACTCCGACACCGGCGATGTCGAAGTGCTGCGCTATGTGGCGGTTGACGATGTGGGCAATGTCATCAATCCGATGATTGTGGACGGCATGGTTCACGGAGGTGTGGCGCAGGGTATCGGCCAGGCGCTGTGGGAAGAGGGCGTGTACGACGAGGACGGACAGCTCATCACAGGCAGCATGCTCGACTACGCAGTCCCGCAGGCGGCGAGCTTGCCATCGTTTGAGACGGCGCGAACCGTAACGCCTTCACCGACGAATCCGCTCGGCGTCAAGGGCGCGGGTGAGACCGGCACAATCGCAGCGTCCCCCGCGGTCATCAACGCGGTGGTCGATGCGCTGTCGCCACTAGGAGTGAAGCACATCGACATGCCTGCCAAGGCCGAGAAGGTGTGGCGGCTAATTCAGGAGTCGCATGGTAGCTGAGAAGCTTAAGTGTCTATTTGCTTAAGCCCGTTTAGGTAGCGATTGGGGGCAGGTGAGTTGAATTGCCTGCCCCTTTTAATTGAATGTAAAGGCCTGTGAACAGGATGGCAGACACCGAATCTGAACTCCGTGACGACCCCATTAGAGACATCCTGGACCGGCTGGCATCGGAAAGCTATGTCGGCGATCCGGCAATAGCCACATCCATATACATGGCTCAGATGCTTGAGCGTCCTCTGCTGATTGAGGGACGCGCCGGTGTAGGCAAGACAGAGATTGCCAATGTGATGGCGCGTCTGTTGGACACGCGATTGATTCGCCTCCAATGCTACGAGGGGCTGGATGTCTCGACGGCGTTGTACGAATGGAATTATCAGCGACAGATGCTGTGGATCAAGCTGAACGAGAATGCCGACACATCAACGGCGGAGCAGGAGGAGCAAATCTTTAGCGAGTCCTTTTTGCTGAAGCGTCCTTTGTTAGCCGCGCTTACCGAACCTGAAAAGTCTCCTGTGCTTCTGATTGACGAAGTTGACCGAGCCGATGAAGAGTTTGAGGCATTCCTGTTGGAGGTGCTGTCGGACTTTCAGGCGACCATACCGGAGATAGGCACAATCAAAGCGAAGCACCGTCCATTTGTGATTCTGACATCGAACCGCACTCGCGACCTGTCGGACGCGCTGCGCCGCCGCTGCCTGTACCTGTGGATCGACTACCCGGACATCGACAAGGAGCTTCGTATCGTGCGGGCTAAAGTTAACGGCATCGAGGATAGGCTTGCGCGTCAAGTTGTGCGCTTCGTTGACAGCGCGAGGCGTACGGGTCTGGACAAGGTCCCCGGCATCGCGGAGACGCTCGATTGGGCGCGTGCGATGGTGGTGCTGCACCTCGACCACCTCGACTACGACGCCGTGGAGCGGACGCTAGGCGCAATAGTCAAGGACGCCGACGATCTGGAACGTTTCCGCAAGCAAGCGATAGAAGAAATACTAGCAAAGATATAGCGAAGATATAATGCCACACAGAAGCAGGCTTTGCGCGATTATGATCGACTGTTCGCCCGACGGGATGGATGCGGGTGTGGAGTTCTGGGGGAAGGCGCTCAATATGCCTCCGCGCAATGGGTACAATGACTCCAACCCCTACGTTTCCCTCGAAGGGCACGCCGGCGGATTTTTCGTATTGTTGCAGCAAGTTGAGGACGATGCGAGGATCCATCTGGATTTCGAGACGGACGATGTCGAAGCTGAGGTGAAACGACTTGAGGCTCTGGGGGCGCGGCGCAAGGAGCAGATGGACTCCTTCTGGA
>JAGGDZ010000517.1 GCA_024648655.1 Chloroflexota bacterium
AATACTGCGGCAAGCAGACGCGCCAGCTCACACTCGATCACATCATGCCACGATGGCGGGACGGCCCCCATTCCTGGGACAACATAGTGAGCGCATGTATTCCCTGCAACCATCACAAGGCGGGCAGGACTCCGCGCGAAGCAAGGATGAAGCTGCTGCGCGAGCCGGGAGTGCCAAAACCGAACCCCTACTATATGTTCCAGCACCGCGAGATCATGGAGGAGTGGCGTCCGTTCATCCCGTGGGTGAACTGAACGCGCCTTGCCGTTTCAGAGACCTTTGCACAACCACCGTCATGCCCGCGAAGGCGGGCATCCAGGGGTGGGGAAGCGGCGCAAGCAGCTATGAACTCAGGGATTTACACACCCATTCAGTTCCTCTACAGATGCTGAACCAGATTACGCAAAGGTCTCTTTCACGGAATCTCCGGCGCGCTCTCTATGAGATTCAGGACACGCGGCAGCGGCTCATCCAGGTCGGAATGAGCAACCTGACCCGATCCTATGACGATGCTGGCCTCTTTGTCCCCGCGCTCGGTCTCGACCATTACCCTGTCGGCGAATTCAGCGCGGATTCCGCTATCGTCATAGAAATGCACCCTGCCGGAAGGGGAAAAACGGACTCCCACGATCATCCTCATCCCTCCGGGCGATGTTCAGGCAGCGAGGGCAGCTGCATCATCATCCCCTCGACGGCCAGGCGCGGAGAGACGTTTCTCTCCAGCAGGAACACTGTTCGACGAATAGCTTTCAGCGAGGACACTACCGACTCGGCGGAAATCCGCTCGGAAACGGAGAGCAGAGATTCGAGGCGCGACTTGTTGACTACAAGCTCGCTTTTACTCTGTGCGATGAGAAGCGCGTCCCGCCACCAGGACTGCCACAGGCTGAGCTCTTCCATTACTCCCTGTCTGTCCGTGGAGAAGCGGCCTGAGAGTCGCTCCGCATAGTCGAACCTGTCCGACAGCGAACCGTTGACGGCGCTCTCTATGGTGTCCATCGTTTCCCATATCCTGTCTATTATCCTCGGATTCTCCGCAGCCTCGATGGCCCAGCCAATCCTGCCGCCGGACAGTCCGGCTATCTCGTCGGCCCTCTCCCGGCCTACATCCTTCCGTTCCACCAAGAATTCAACAACGGAGCTTAGCGGGGCTGGACGCAGGACGATACTTCGGCACCTTGAGACCAGGGTTGGCAGCACGGCGTTCAGGTCGGAGGCCACGAGTATGATGATGACATTTTCAGGCGGCTCTTCCAGC
>JAGGDZ010000209.1 GCA_024648655.1 Chloroflexota bacterium
CGGTGAAATGTACTTCGAGAGGTCACCCACAAGCCCGTGTTCATCCAGCCACGCCAGTAGATGCAGCCACTGCTCCTCAGTACGCGCCGGAAAACCAATGTTTACGTACCGCCCGTCCCCGCACACAATCTGCACATTTGCCGTTGGCGTCGGCGACGAATGCCGTCCCGTCTGTCGCTGCACCGTATCGCCAGCCACCAGCCAGTGATACACTGCTCCCTCGGTAGTGACATTCTGCGCCGCGTGCATGTTCACGTCCACGAACTGCCCTTCGCCCGTAAACTGCCGGTGTACCAACGCAGTTAGCACACCTATCGCCGCGAAGTGGCACGCCGTGTGATACGCCTGATTGCCGCCCCCACGCACCGGCGGAATCGAGTGGTCGTCGTAGCCGCAGCTCCACACGGGCCCTCCGAACGCAAGCGCCGTCATGTCCGTCGAAGCATAGTCGCTGTACGGCGCATCTTGCCCGAATGGGCTTACCGCAGCGAAAATGATGTCCGGCACAACTTCCGACACCCGCTCATATCCCAGCCCGAGGGAGTCCAGGTACCTCGGCTCACTGCTGTCGATAATCACGTCTGCCTGCGCTGCCAACCGCAGGAACAGCTCACGCCCCGCCTCAGATTCTATGTCCAGCGTAACGCTCTGCTTGTTTGTGTTGTAATACCAGAAGTACAGGCTGCCGTTTCTGTCAGGCTCATCCCTATAGAATGGTGGATACTTGCGTGTCTCCTCACCCTCCAGCGGCTCCACCTTGATTACGGACGCTCCCATATCCGCCAGCAGCTTGCCGCACCAGCCGCCCAGCTCGCCGCCAACTTCCAGTATTCGCACATCATCCAGAACCGAAGCCATCTAAATGACCCCCTTGTCGTGCAGTTCCCTCTGCTCTGCTTTGTCCAGCATCAGAATTTCGTCGTAGAAAAAGTCGTTGTCCTCTCCCAGCACCGGTGCTCCCTTCTCGATTTTCGCCGGCGTCTTCGATAGTTTCATTGGCATTCCCTCAACACGCACGCGCCCCATCTCCGGGTGCTTCACCTCCGTGAACGTTTCCCACTCAAGCGAGTTCGCATCCTTGTCCATTCGATCCTCCGGATGCTGCACCGCCGCCGCAGGGACGCCCTTAGCTTGCAGCGCTTCCATCGACTCGAAGTCGGTCCGCTCTGATGTCCACGCCTCCAATATCGCGTCAAGCGCATCCTGATTTGCTTCAAGCATGCGATTGTGCGAAGTCGCGAATCGCGCGTCGTTTGCAAGATCGGGCTTCCCGATGACCTCTGCGATGGTGCGCCAGTCATCATCGTTCCGTGCCGAAATTGCCACCCATCTGTCTGTACCCTTCGAGGGGTATATCCCATGCGGCGCCATCGGCGGAAACGCATTGCGGTTGCTGTGGGGACTACCCGGACGGCGCATTGGACGCCCGTTCACCGTGTAGTCGAGCAGGGCAGGCCCATTCAGCGTCAGCGCTGCATCCGTGCAAGACAGATCGACATACTGACCCTCGCCCGTCTTGTTCCGATGATACAGTGCCATCAGAATCGCAATCGCCATAAAGTACCCACCCGTGTGGTCCATATATGAGTATCCCCAGCCGGCAGGCGGCATATCGGCTAGGGCGGACTGGAATGTCAGCCCGGAGACAGCCTGCACGACCGGTCCCCATGTCTTGAAGTGGGTGTAAGGACCTCGATGACCGAAGCCGCAGTTGGACACATAGATAATGTCCGGCTTTATGCGCCGCATCTCTTCAAAGGGGAAGCCCCAACGCTCCATAACGCCCGCGCTGAAGTTCTCCGTAACCACATCGCTGATGGAGATTATCTCGCGCATAATCTCCTTGCCACGCTCGCTCTTCGCATTGAGTGTGATGCCCAGCTTCTCCACATTGTGGTTATTGAACATCCCACCCAGGTTTGTCCCGCGCCTCTCATCAATGTAAGGTCCGTTTCCCCTGAAGATGTCCCATCCACCTTGGCTCAGCCTGTCCTCGATGCGAATCACCTGCGCTCCGAACGCCGCGAAAAACCGGGTCGCGCCTGCCCCTGCAAGCTGCCCTGAAAAATCGCATATCCGTATCGGCGCAAGCGCCCCCTTAGCTCCATTTGTAGCCATCTATCAGTCTCCAAAACTCTCTCTTATTGAACACTGCCGCTGATTATAACCCCAACCAAACGTCGTTACCACATTCTCTCTCTTTGACGTAAGATACGCCGATATTCCGCTTCCTGATTCGCCTGCGAGCTTAACGAATCCGGAGACGGGGTGTAGGAGCAACTATTCCTTTCAATATCCACTCTGCCATTACGCTTGACTCTTCTACCCCGTGCCTTGTAGCCATTCCTGCTATAATTTCCTCGCAAGTAACTAAACCTAGGAGACAAGGCGTATGGCAGATTCAGGCCGCAGACAGTTCGTGAAATACAGCTTCTTTAAGCTCGATCCACAATGGCGTCGATTGCCCGAAGAACTTCGCTTTGAAAGCAAGCGAGACTTCGCGCAAACCGTTGTCGAAATATCAGGGGAGATGTTTACCCGCTGCTTCAGTCTCATCGGGCTGCGCGGCGACTCCGACTTCTTCTTGTGGCAGGCGGCAGACACTCTTGAAGAGATTCAGGACTCTGCCGCGCGTCTATGGTCAACCGACCTTGGCGCATACCTCACGCAGCCTTATTCATATCTGGCTATGACCCGTCGCTCGCAGTATGTTGGTGACGGCAAGCACCAGCACGCAGGGCAGGAAGGTACGGGAACCCGGCTGCGTCCCGGCGATGCCGAATACTTCATCGTCTATCCTTTCCTCAAAACCCGCGAGTGGTATCTGCTCCCGCAGGAAGAGCGCCAGCGTATGATGAACGACCACTTCACTGTTGGCCACAAGTATCCGTCCGTCAAAATCAACACCACCTACTCGTTCGGTCTCGACGATCAAGAATTCGTGGTCGGCTTCGAGACCGACAGCCCGTCTGACTTCCTTGACCTTGTAATGGATCTGCGCGGAGTAGAAGGCAGCCTATACACGCTGCGGGACACGCCAATTTTCACCGGCATCCACAAGACCATCGAGGACACCCTAAGCGACCTCGGCGGCTAACCGCCGGCTGTCGCTTGGCGCCGGGAATAAGGGATAGCCCACAAGGGCATTTGATGATACTATCCCCACGTAAAGCTACATCCAACAGGGCATACTTCATAGGGGAGGGATTGAAATATGGCAACCACATTAACCGGCGAGCGCATAGAGGAGCTGAAGCAGCAAGCAGCCGACCACTTCTGGCCTCACAACAATCCTGCCGGAAATATGGGCGACGACGGCATCAAGCTGGTGCAGAGCGGCAAGGGCGTGTGGGTGGAAGATGTGGAAGGCGAGCAATGGTTCGACACGATGGCAGGCATGTGGCTCAAGAACATCGGACACGGCCGCAAGGAAGTGGCAGACGCCGTGTACAATCAGATGCTCGACATCAGCTACACCCCCGGAGGCACCGTCAGCCCGGCGACCGCTGAGTTGTCAGCCAGGATTGCGAGCCTCGCGCCAGACAAAGAGGCGCGCGCCTACTTCGTGAGCGGCGGCTCCGAAGCGGTCGAAACCGCCCTCAAGATGGCGAAGCAGTACCACAAGAACAACGGTGAACCGACCCGCTACAAGGTCATAAGCAGGCGAGGCTCATACCACGGAGCGACACACGCTTGCATGAGCCTCGGTGGCGGCGGCGTCGGCGCACCCATCCACTTCGGTCCGCTCATGCCCGGCAACATCCATATCACCCAGCCGGACGGCTACCGAGGACTTTGCTGTAGCGGAACTAGCGGCTGCACCCTTCAGTGCGCGCGCGACCTAGAAGTCGCCATACAACATGAAGGTCCTTCAACCGTTGCAGCTTTCATAGG
>JAGGDZ010000343.1 GCA_024648655.1 Chloroflexota bacterium
AGCGCCAGAGAAACAATCGGTCGTGTTGCCGCGGGTGCAATTGCGAAGAAGATTCTTGCTCGCGAATTCGGCGTCGAGATTGTCGGCTATGTGAAGCAGGTCTGGAAGCTGTACGCGGATGTTGACCCGTCAACCGTATCGCAGGAGGACGTTGAGTCTAACATCGCGCGCTGTCCGGACCAGGATATGGCGGTGCAGATAATCGAACGGATCAAGGAGGCGCGCAAGGATGGGGACTCGCTTGGCGGTGTGGTGGAGTGCGTGGCGCGCGGGGTTCCCGTTGGATTGGGCGAGCCGGTCTTCGACAAGTTGGAAGCCGATTTAGCAAAGTCAGTGCTTTCGATGCCGGCCTGCAAGGGATTTGAGGTCGGTTCCGGCTTCGGCGGAACTACGCTGACCGGGTCTCAGCACAATGACCCATTCTATAGCGAAGGCGGGCGTATCCGTACGCGTACAAACAACTCCGGCGGGATACAGGGCGGAATCAGTAATGGTGAGGACGTCATCATTCGGGCGGCGTTCAAGCCGACTGCAACCATTATGCGCGAGCAGGACACGGTTGATGTTGACGGCAACGAGGTTACGTTGCAGGGCAGGGGGCGCCATGACCCCTGCGTGCTGCCGCGCGCGGTGCCGATAGTGGAGTCGATGATGGCGCTTGTTCTTGCGGATCACGCTCTGCGGCAGCGCGGACAGCGAGGAAGTGTGTAGTTAGAGCAGTGCGGCGCTCTCTCCGCACTGCAAGGCATTCGGCAAACATAGAAGGGGCGCAGTAAGTGCGCCCCTTCTGTTACTCTCGGAAGCCTTGGGTAACTATACGACGGGCGATGTGCCGCCGTCTATGTTCACTGCGACTCCCGTGATGTAGCTTGCGCGCTCGGATACCAGGAAGGCGATTAGGTCGCCTGCCTCGCGCGCTTCACCTACGCGCCCGACGGGAACGCGCGTGCCCATGTCTTCATAGTAGGCTTCTAGGGTCAGTTCCGGGTTGCCTTCGCGCGCCGCCTCCCAGCGCCTTTCGTGCTGTCCGGCCTTTATAAGCCCGATGCAGACCGTGTTGACTAAGATATTGTCGCCTGCGTAGTCCTTGGACATTTCCTTCGTGAGCGCGATGCCTGCCGCACGGCTGACCGAAGTAGGGACGGACCCTGCAGTGGGTGCCTTTCCGCCCGGCGTCGTGATGTTCACGATACGCCCGCCACCCTGCGCCTTCATCAGGGGAATCGCCTTATTGGAGCAGCGGATCGCGCCGAACAGTTTCAGTTCCAGATCGTACCGCCAAACCTCGTCGGACACATTCTCGAACAGGTTGGCAGCAGACGTGCCCGCATTATTCACAAGGATGTCCAGCCTGCCATACTTCTCCACGATAGCGTCGAAGAGCGCATTCACAGCCTCGTCGCTGGTAACGTCAGCCTGTATCGGAGTAACTTCGCCTCCGGTCTCGGCCCGTATCTCCTCGGCGGCAGAGTCCAGCACTTCCTGGCGGCGGGCGCAGATGACAACCTTTGCGCCTTCAGCGCACAGCGATGTTGCCGCGCCTTTGCCGATGCCGTCGCTGCCACCCGTCACGAGTGCAACTTTACCTGTAAGTCCCATATCCATAGCGTCAAATCTCCTTGTATCCGTGTTATTCGGCGCCCTTACGCGCCGTGCCTTTCCTTACTATACGATTCGTCCAGCAGGTCAGTGATGTACTTAACCTCGACAGACATTCCATCTCGCTGCGCGCCATACTGGAGCTGCATCATGCAGCCCGGGTTCGCTGTCGCTATGACGTTTGCCTTCGTTTCGCGGACAGCGTTTATCTTCGTTCCAAGAACACGCATCGAGAAATCGCGCTCAGTGATCGTATAAGTTCCGCCTGCACCGCAGCACTTGTCCGCGTTGGACAGTTCTACGAACTCGATGCCCGGTATGGAGCGCAGCAGTTGCCGCGGGGCGGCCGTGATGCGTTGCGCGTTCGACAGGTGGCAAGAGTCCTGATAGGTTACGCGATAGGGTAGATGCCCTCTAGGCGGCACTATAGGCAGCGTCGCAAGCAGTTCGTGAATGTCCTGCACTTTTGCGCTGAACGCCGCGGCTTTGTCGGCATATACGCGGTCATTCCTGAGCAGGTGGCCGTACTCTTTCATGCGCGAACCACAGCCTGCGGAAGCCACCACGACGTAGTCCACGCCGTCCGCTAGGAAGGCATCTATATTGCGTCTGGCAAGCTTGCGAGTAGTTTCAAGATCGCCGACGTGGGAGTTAATCGCGCCGCAACATGCTTGCGCCTTAGTAACAACTACCTCGCATCCGTTGCGCGTGAGAACGCGAACGACCGCGTCCATCTGCGGCCCGTGTATCAGCGGCATTACGCAGCCGGACAGCAGTGCGACTCGCGCCTTCCGTTCGCCCTGCGCCTTATAGACTTGCCCCTGCGCTTTGAAGACCTCGGACGGCAGTTCCGGCATTGAGTCCTCAAGTTCGCCCATGTTGCCTGGCAGCAGCTTCAGCAGCCCGCTCTTGCGAATCACCGTCTGCAATCCAATACGTTGATACAGGCGCATGGCCCCGACGACCATCGCCAGAAAGCCCTGATTGGGAAGCAAGCGCTTCAGTGCCAGCTTCGCAATTTTACCATTGACATATCCCGGCTTTCGGCGATCGGCGACCTGCTGCATCGTCGCTTCGATGAGATTGCCATAAGGGACGCCCGACGGACATGCCACCTCGCAAGCGCGGCATTGAATGCACAAGTCCCAGTGGCGCATCACTGTGTCGGTAATACCTATGCGCCCTTCATTGACTGCCTTCATAAGGGCGATGCGACCACGCGGTGATTCGGCCTCCAAGCCCGTCTCGACATAGGTAGGGCAGGCTTGTAGGCAGAACCCGCAGTGGACGCACTTGTAAAGCTCGGACTCTTGCGGCGCGTCCGGTCCTTCGAATAGAGATAAGCCGACTTCGGGCAGTGGCTTCTCAGGGGCTGATGCCATTCAGATTCCTCCGGCGAACCTGTTCGGGTTGAGTATGCCGTTCGGGTCGTATTGCGCCTTCAAGCGTCGCATAATGTCAATGGATTCACCGGTGTAGTCCCAGACGTCAAGGGTTGCCTTCATTTGGTGTGGCGCCCGCTCCACAATCAGTGCTCCACGAACTGCCCGAATTTCCTGTCGCATGCCGTGAATTGCTTCAGCCGACGGCACATTCTCACCGAACCAGTGAGCGTTCATCATACCATAGCCCGGCTGCGCCACGAATGCGGCGTTTCCGTGGGATGCGAGTGCCTCTATTGCATTGTCCAAGCTATTCGGAAGTGTGGCGACTCTCGCCGAAACTACAGATTCTTCACCGTCGGCGTGCCCTAAGTCCGCAAGTCCGGACCATAGTTCTGGTGCCTGGTCCTCCAGTCTGTCAGCCCGTTCCGTCCGTTCCCGGATGATGGAGAACGTCTCATTCTCCATTCGCCGCAGCGTGCGCGGCCTGCCACCCAGTCTCACGGCAAGCGCGAATTCACCGCTAACCTCATCCATACACCGCACGCGGCCTGCTGCGCTTCGGTTGAACGCCGTAAGCGCAATCGGCATCACACCGCTATTGAATATACCCAGCGCTGCGTCCAGGCAGTCCTCACAAGAGTCAAATTGAGCAAGCAGCGTAGTCTCGTGGCGAGGTATAGGTGTGAGCTTGAAGGACACCTCCGTTATGATACCCAGAGTGCCAAGTCCACCAACGTGCAGGCGCGCCATGTCGTAGCCGCTCACATTCTTGACCACGTTGCCGCCACTCTGCGTAATCCTGCCGTCCGCTTGAGCTACCTTCATGCCGATGACGAGGTCGCGCGCGCTGCCGTACTGCCATTTCAGCGGCCCGCTGACGCCAGCAGCGAGCGTGCCGCCTATCGTGGCGCGTTCGGGAAGGGGAGCGTCCAGCGCAAGAAATTGTCCTTCCGCCGCCAGTGCGTCGCGCAGCTGCGCCAATGTGATGCCTGCTTGCACAACCAGCGTCAAGTCCGCGGCGTTGTGCTGCATGACCTGATTCATATCGGACATATCGATGACCACGTTGAGCCGCTCTAAGCGGTTGCCAAGACCTAGTTGTGTGCCGCCTCCACGCGGTGAGACTGCTATGCCTTCACGGTTGGCAAGCGCAAGCAGCCGGCCGAGTTCATATACGTTCCTGGGCGAAACAACGGCTTGAGGCTGCGTGCCATCGATAGCGTCGGAGGCGCTGCCCGATCTGACTATATCGGAGCCAACGGCGTCTTCCATAGCGTGGTTAACGGAAGTAGAGTGGTCTGTGGTCATAGACGTAGAGTAGATGCGCTATCGGACAAGTTCAGGACGCGCGAAGTTTCCAATATACAGTGTAGAGGGCTGATGGCTGACACTCTAAATCCACGCGTCTGCGCCCGCGCGGGCTATCGCCCCGGCGAAGGCGACTTCGTTGCAGGATGCTCCGGTGGGGAATATCTTCGCCGGATTGAGCATGTCACGAGTATCGAAGGCAGGCTTAAGCCGCGCCATCGCCTCCATGTCGTCATCATTGAACATGAGCGGCATGTGCTCTTGCTTTTCCAGCCCGATGCCGTGCTCGCCTGACAGCACGCCGCCCGCATCCACACACATCTTTAGTATCTCGCCGCCCAGGGCAAGAGCGTTGTGAGTATCGCCCGGCTTGCGCTCGTCGAACAGCACCGACGGATGCAGGTTGCCATCGCCCGCGTGAAGCAAATTGGCGATTGGATAGCCGCTGCGCTGCGAAAGTTCGCGTATCTGCGACAGGACCTGTACTAGCTGCGTGCGCGGAACGGTGCCGTCCACGAGTAGGTAGTTGGGTGCAAGCCTGCCGAGAGCGCCAAGAACACCCTTGCGTCCTGCCCACAGCCTGTCTCGAGCATCCTGATCTGTCGCCGTGCGTATCTCTATGGGGTTGAACTCGTTGCACACATTTTCGATCTCCTCTACCTCTTCCTCCACCGATTCGGCAAGTCCTTCGACTTCGACCAGCAGCACAGCGCCCGCGTCGGCAGGGTAGCCAGCATTCACTGCAGGCTCGACAGCCTGAATACACAGGTCATCCATCATCTCTATCGCTGCCGGAACGATGCCCGCCGCGATGATGCCCGACACCGCCGCACTCGCCTGATCCAGCTCACGGAAGACCGCAAGCAGTGTCTTCACCGCTTCGGGCTGTCTCAGAAGCCGCACTATCACCTTCGTAACGATAGCTAGCGTGCCTTCCGACCCGATGATGATGCCGCGCAGGTCGTAGCCGGGAGTCTCTCTGGTTCTGCCGCCGACCCATTGGAGCGAGCCGTCAGCCATCACGACTTCCATGCCGAGCACGTGGTTGGTGGTAACGCCATAAGCGAGGCAGTGAGGGCCCCCCGAGTTCTCAGCCACATTACCGCCAATGGTACAAGCCTTCTGGCTCGATGGGTCCGGCGCGTAGCACAGGCCGTACCGCGACACATGCTCCGTCAAGTGCAAGTTGATCACGCCCGGTTCCACCACCGCGATGCGGTTCTCCACGTCAATTTCGAGGATGCGCGTCATGCGCGTCAGTGATATGACGATTCCGCCAACTTGCGCCACAGCGCCGCCGCTTAAGCCAGTGCCGGCTCCGCGTGCCACAATCGGCACGTCGTTTGCCCGTGCTGCCTTGACAATCTCGGCGACTTGCTCGGCAGTGTCGGGGATGACGACTATCGCAGGCATCGCCTTGTCAACGGAGCCGTCGTACTCGTACACAATCAGGTCTTCGGGCTTGTACACGACATACTCGGCGCCCACAATTCCTTGCAATTCCCTGATTATCGCCTCTTTCAGAGCCAAGTTGCACCTCGAATACGGTAGGCAATCCAGTGGAGCTATACTATCAGCAATGCTATCCGGTGGCACTACGCCACCAACGCCCTGATGATTACCCCTGACAATTGAACTGTGACGATTGACTATGACAGTTGCCCATGATAGTTGATTGGAAGGGGCGTTGCAAACCAAACATTACCCTGACGCCAGGCTAGCGGAAGCGGAATGTGCGTATCGCTACAGCCGCGGACAAGACTATCCAGCCGCATATTATCCCCAGCTCCAGTGGAAATTCCCAGAAGTGCCGCGATTGCAACATCACGCCTCGCACCACATCCAGCATAGGCGCAAGCGGCAAGTACTCGACGATGATGCGTATTACCGACGGCAGCGAGTCTATCGGGAAGAAGACGCCGGACAGGAACATCAGCGGGAGAGCGATGGCGTTGCCCAATCCGCTCGCTGCCGCAACCGTGCGGGAGAACGAGCCTACGATGAATCCGAGACAGACGAATACGCAGTTGCCTACGATGACGAGAAGCGCGAACTGCGGCAGACTGCCCTGGATGGACGCCCCGAATAGGAACACACCGGTTGCCAGCATAATGATGGCTTGCACCAGAGGTAGGAACATGTACGCGAGCACCTGGGACGCGAAGAACATGCCCACCGGCAGAGGCGTTACCTGAATTCTGATAAGAATCTTCTTCTCGCGGTAGGTCGCCAGCGTCGTTGCCAGTCCGAGGATGGAGAAATTCATCACGCCCCATATGGCAAGGCCTGGCAGCAGCACATCGAAGTATCCCAGTTCATCGCCGATTATGCTGTCGTAAGAGAGCGCGAGGCGCGCGGGAGCTTCAGCGAGGCGCAGGTTGGAAGCGTCAACGAAGCGTCCAACCGTGCCAACCGCGATGGTTCCGGCAGTATCGGTTTGGTCGAATACGGTGGCTATCTGCGCCGGAGGGCTATCGGAAGCGGCGACGGACATGCCTTCGGGGAATATCAGCAGCAGGTTGAGGTTGCCATCCGCAATTTTTTCACGCGCCGCCGCCTCGTCACTCCACAGCTCGACACTCAAGTTCTCCTCCGCGCTCAATGCCTCGGTCAGGCCGCGCGAAAGGTCGTCCTGCGCTCTGTCTATGACGGCGACGCTGGGCGCGCCTCCGCCCGCGAACGGATCGCCGCGCCCAAAAATATGCCGAACACGAACACGAACATCAGAGGAAATAGCACCGCCCAGAAGAGTGCCTGTTGATTGCGGAGCACGAGCTTCAGGTTGGTTATGACGAGATGAATCAAAATCATCGTATGTCGTTCTCAATCGTTCAGCGTATGCCCAGTGATGTGCAGAAACACATCCTCCAGGCTGGCGGGTATAACTTCCAGGTGGCTCAGTATGACCCCGGACGCCGTCGCCCAATCCATCAGCTCCGGCACGCTCAAAGATGCGTTAGTAGAGAGTAGCCGCACCGAACCGTCGGCGGCGGCGCTGGCACTCTTGACCGCGGCAAGCCGCTCAAGCGCGTCTGTGTCGTACTCGCCCGAGGCGACGACAATCATAATCTCGTATGGGACGGGCAGAGCGCGTGTCAGGTTGCCAGGTGTATCCAGTGCAACGATTTTGCCACCGTCCATGATGGCGACGCGATCGCACAGAAATTCGGCTTCTTCCATATAGTGGGTGGTCAGGACGATAGTGCGCCCTTGCGCGTTCATCACCTGCACGAACTCCCACAGATTGCGGCGCGCCTGCGGGTCCAGCCCTGTGGTCGGCTCATCCAAAAAGACTACTTCCGGGTCGTTGACAAGAGCGGCGGCTATGGTGAAACGCTGGCGCTGCCCACCGGACAGCTTGGCGACCGTAGTGCTTGCCCGCTCTTCGAGCGCGACCCGACTGAGCAGCTCCATCGCATCCACGCTGCGTCCGTAGAATCGCGCGAACAGATCGAGTATCTCCTTGAGTGTCAGGTAGTCGAAGTAAGCCGATGCCTGCAATTGGACACCTATGCGCTGCTTGACCTCTTTAGGCCGGCGTTGAGTGTCCATTCCCAGCACCAGCGTTCTACCGGAAGTGGGCGTGACAATGCCTTCGATGCACTCCATGGTGGTCGTTTTGCCCGCGCCGTTCGGTCCCAGAATGCCGAACACCTCACCGTGCGTCACCTCGAACGACACATCGTCAACCGCCTTCAGGTCATCGTATCTCTTGCACAGACCCTCTACCTGTATGACTACGTCGTCGCGGCCAAGTGAACCCTTCATCCTTCTCCTAGCAGTGAGAAACTCCGTAGTTTGGCGCGCGCTATGATAGCAGGTAGCCGAGTCACAAGGCAATGCAACATAAAGTCTGAGCGTCTCAACGGGTTTGCGGATTCAGCTCACAAGCTGTCGCGCGAACGCCTCGGCGTCAGTAACAGGAAGACGGCAAATATAATTCTCGCACAAGTACGCGGTCGCCAGTCCGTCAACTTTGCGTCTTTCAGCCAGCAGAGGCAGATTCTCCTCCGCGCCGCTATCTTCCGTACCCAGCAGCACGCGGTTGGGAATATAATGCCGATACACTTCCGCCAGCAACGCATCCGCGCCAGCGTCGCCGCGCTCGCCCACGATGACGATCTCCTTCGTCCGAGACAGGTAGAAGTCCAGCGTGCCCAGCCAGTTGCCCGCAGCCGTCGGGAATGTCATCATCAGTTGCCGCATCCCGCGCAGCGCAACGGACGCTCGCCGCTCCATGTCCCCGTCACCCGTTATCACCGCAAGCCGAAGCAGCGCATCCACAGCCATTGAGCTGCCGCACGGAATCGCGTTGTCAGTCAGGTCTTTGGGGCGGACGACGAGTTGCTCGTGGTCATGCCCGGTGTCGAAGAACTGTCCTGTCGCCGCATCCCAGAACAGCTCCACCATCGCATTGCCAAGCTCGATCGCGGCATCCAGCGCGCTACGGCTGAAGTTAACTTCGTGCAACGTCAGCAGTCCGTCGATGAGAAAGGCATAATCTTCGAGATAGCCGTTTAACTTCGCTTCGCTATTCTTGTAAGTGCGAAGCAGCCTGCCGTCCCTGATCAGATTCGTCAGAAGAAACTCTGCGCTGCGCTCCGCAATTTCGGCGTAATCCTCGCGTCCCAACACGCCTGCCGCTTCTGCGAACGCCGCGAGCATCAGCCCATTCCACGAAGTGAGTATCTTGTCGTCCAAACCCGGCGCGACTCGCTCGTTCCTAATTGTCAGCAATCGTGCCTTTGCGCGTCCCAACATCTCGCCGAACTCCGCCGCGTCAAGCCCCTCTTCGCGCGCCAGATTCGCCGCATCCATCGCCACTCGCAAGATGTTTCGCCCCTCGAAGTTGCCATGCGGCGTAACCCCATAGTACCGGCAGATTATCTCGGCATCTTCGTCGCCCAGCGCCTCCTCAATCTCGTGCGGCAACCATATGAAGAACTTGCCCTCCACGCCTTCGCTATCCGCATCCTGCGCGGAGTAGAAGCCGCCTTCCTGTGATGTCATCTCGCGTATCACATATTCGAGCGTCTCTTCCACGACGCGCCTGTACATCGGATTGCCGGTAATCTGATAGGCATGCAGGTATAGGCGAACGAGCAGTGCATTGTCGTACAGCATCTTCTCGAAGTGCGGCACCAACCAGAAGGCGTCTGTGGAGTACCTGTGAAATCCACCGCCAATTTGGTCGTATATGCCACCGGTCGCCATGCGCTGCAACGTAAGTTCGACCATGTGCAGCGCGTCCGAGTCTTCGGTGCGAAGATAATGCCGAAGCAGAAACTCGTATGTCATCGGCTGCGGAAACTTGGGCTGCAAGCCGAAGCCGCCATGCCTGTCGTCGAAGTCGCTTGCCGCCTTTCGCATCGCAAGTCGCATCACATCTTCGGTCAGCGGTTCGAACCCCTGTTGACCCACCGCAGACATCTGGCGCATTCGTTGCAACAAGTGCTCTGTGGTCTGCAGCACATCGCCGCGGCTGTTTCGGTAAGCGTCCGAAATTGCCTCCAGCACGCGAGGAAAGCTCGGCATGCCGCCCCTGTCCTCCGGCGGGAAGTATGTGCCGCCGTAGAACGGCTTGCCGTCCGGCGTCAGAAACACCGTCATAGGCCATCCGCCGTGCCCCGTCATCGCCTGCACCGCAGTCATGTAGATGGAATCGATGTCCGGGCGCTCCTCTCGGTCCACCTTCACACTGACGAATCCCTCGTTCATCTGCGCGGCGATCTGCGAATTCTCGAAGGACTCGCGCTCCATCACATGGCACCAGTGGCACGCCGAATACCCCACGCTCAGCAGAATCGGCTTGTCCTCCGCGCGCGCGCGCTCCAGCGCCTCCTCTCCCCATGGATACCAGTCCACAGGATTGTTCGCGTGCTGGAGCAGGTATGGGCTGGTCTCGTTAGCTAGGCGGTTGGGCATTGGTTGTCCTTGCTATCCGTTATTCGGCGTCGATCTCGACGCAATGTATTCGCCACTTTTTCAAGAAGCGCTGACTGCTCAGATGTCTGCTCATATTCATGTTCATGCTGAGATGGAGATGTGTAGTTTGTTACTAACGTTTCCAACGCACGTGGTGGTAATGTTCCTGTCCGCATTCCGATAGCATCCGTCCTTCGCGCTCAAGGAACTCTCTGCTCAAGGAACTCTCTTATGGTCGCGCCGTCAATCGCGCCATTCTTGACAGCCTGATAGAAGCGTATGATATGCAGGTTGCTGTCGGTGAGTACGGCGCGCTTATGAGGTGCGTTCAGGGCGATGACGCCTGAACCCAGAAACGGCTCAATCCACAGACCTTCGGGCCACAGACCTTCGGGATCGCGCTTAACGTTTCTGAGTATCGTTGGCACGAGCTTGGTCCACCTAAAGCCCCTCAATCTCCAATGTGCTCACTTCCAGCGTCTCGAGGTCGGCAACGCGTATGGCGTGGTTGTTCGTGTCTGCGATGTACAGCTTGCCGCGCGCGACGCTCAGGCCGGCAGGCTCGTGGAATTGTGCGAACACGCCTGCACCGTCCTCGTGGCCGGGTGTGCCGATGCCGAGGAACGAGGTTGCGCCTCTCGTCGAGGGATATATGCGCTTTATCTTGTTATTGTATGTGTCCGCGATGTACAGCACGCCCTCATGCAGCTCTATGCCGATAGGGTGCTGCAAGCGCACCTCATCGCCGATGCCGTCCACATCCCCGAACTCGAAGAGATGCAGTCCTACAATGGTTTCAACGCGCCCTTTTCCGTTTATGTCTGCTGAGCGCACTGCGCTCGTCTCGCTGTCCGTGAAATAGAGCTTTTCGCCGTCGCTGACAATGCCGCTCGGCTGCGCTAACTCAGCGTTTGAGAGCAGACCGTCGGTGATGCGCTCACGCCCGTTGCCGGCGTATGGCGCAACTTCTTGCGTGTTCAGGTCGTAGCGCCAAAGCTGGTGGAAGCCGGCCATCGCTATGTACAGACTATCTCCTTCGACAATCACATCCCATGGGGAGTTGAGCTGCACGAAGCGTGCATTACCGCCTCGATGGAACATTCGTGCCTGTTCGCCGGTCCCGGCGACTGTTTTTACGCTTTGGTTGGCTAAGTCAATTTCGCGTATAGCGTGATTTTTGGTGTCCGCGACATACAGAGTGTCGGCTTTCAGTGCCATGCCCTGCGGATCATAGAATTCCGCATCGGCAAACCCGCCGTCGCGCAGTCCTTGCTCACCACTTCCTACAACGCCGACTACTTTTCCGCGCAGATCGGCGACCACGATTCTGTTGTGGTTGGAGTCCGCTACGAAGAGCCTGTCGGACGCTTCATCCGCGAGCAACTTACCGGGGAACGACAGCGCGCGCTCCCACTCTTTGTCCTTTTCGAGGCTCAGTGCAATTGGCGTGCGGTTGACGAGTTGGTTGTTATCGTACTCCTCAATCATCTTAGATAGAAGGCTGTCCATGTCGGATACGGCGAACTCGCCCTCGTGCTTGCCTAAGACCTTGCCTTCCGGATCTATGAACATAAGTGTGGGCCAGGCGCGGGCGCCGTACTGCTGCCACACTTGGAAGTCCTTGTCATTGACTACCGGGTGCTCAATGTCGTAGCGCAACACTGCCTTCCGCACATTCTCATAGTCCTTTTCTGCCGAGAACTTTGCCGAATGCACACCCACGACCACTAGCTCGTTTGCGTATTTTTCTTCCAGTTTCCGCAACTGCGGAAATACATTCATGCAGTTGATTCAGCAGTATGTCCAGAAGTCGAGCACCACCACCTTACCGCGCAGGTCCGTCATAGTGAGCGCCTTATCCGTGTTCATCCACTCCAAGCCGGGTGGGAATTCGGGGGCGTTAATCTGCCCTTGGTACATTCTCGGACTCATGCCGACCTCCTCTACTTACTCACCCTGCCATCCTGAGCAGAGATGCGGGATGAGTGGCTCTATACCGGCCATCGCTCCATGTTGTAAGCCATAGACCAGAACATGTGCTCATATCGCGAGCTTGTAACGAATGCTCTTCGCATCGCCTCTCGCACAGCCGTGCCGCCATTGACAGCGAACTCGTCCACTAGTTCGCGCCAGGCTGCCGTGCTCTCTTCCAGCAGACCTTCGCGGTACGGCTCTGCCCAGTAGCTGTACACGGGATGCTCAGGTATCGCAATCCGCATGCCGATCTCGTGGTATGTCCAGGGACAAGGCAGCAGAGCCGCTGCCGCCTCACCCACGCCTCCAGTCGATGCAGCGACCTGCATGTGATTGATGTACGCTGAATTGGTTGGCGCCAGCGGGACTGATTCCACATCGTCTTCGCTCATCTCCAGCAACTCAAACATCTTGCCATGCAGCGGACGCTCGACCGGCGTGGTGATTCGGCGTGTGAGCCTGCGGAGCGTATTAGTGTCTGGCGCCTTGGAGAGCGCAGTCGCCACGACCTGTCCGAATCCAGCCAGGTAATGGTAGTCCTGCTCAACATAGTAGCGAAATTTTTCCAGCGGCAGCGTCGCAGCTTCGATCTCTTCAAGGAAAGGGTGCGCGAAAATTTCATCCCAGACTGGCATCGCCTCTTGTCGCAGTTCTTCAGAAAAACTCTGTTTCATTGTGTTACCTCGACCGGCGGACTTCCGGTGGTTTTCTACCTTTCCGTTCCGACAATATAACACAGCAGACACTCTTTACGCTGTCATTACTTTTGATTACCGGATGATTCCGCATGTAGGCATCGTTCGCGCCATTAGTTCTGCCATTAGTTCTGATTAAGAAATGCGGCATAAGTCATATCCATTCGGTCTTACCGAGATTTGGGAGAAATTTGAAAAATGGATAAGACTTTGGTCAAGGCAGGGTAGGGGAGTGGTGTGACAATGGCTTTCGGCCGGTCGGGAGACCCCGCCAACCTCGTTTCCTGACGGGATGCCATAGGATGACGCAGCGTCCTCCGCAGGCGCTACCTATCCTAATCGGTTATTGGTCTCCGGCACCGCGTGGCTGACTGCATTTGCAATTCGACGTGGAGCTTAATTCCGAAGAAATCGATGAAATCGCCGTAAAACGCGGTAATGCCAACCGATACAAGAAAATCGAGCTATAAAACCTGCTTGACAGTTAGAAAAAGTGGCTTCTTCGCCATCATGGTCGGTCATCGACGCAATGTACAACACCTCTGTTTTAGACCAGTTTTGCCGGTGGCATGGCCATCCGATAATGTATCGTTTTGATCCCGTTTTAGTACGATTGCTTGCCGAACGGCTCAATTGACGCTCTATGGGCAATCTGACACGACGCAAGTTTCCGAAGGTCTTTTTTACATGCGGGCAGGGCACAGAGGACCATCACAGCCAAGTAGGGTAGGAGAGCAGGCAAGCGGAAGATAGAAGCATATCGGTACGGGGATCTTATCGGATGCGAGTAGCACTGCCACTGTACATATTTATATATCTATATTGGCATTCAGCATTCATTCCTGTTAACGCCTAAGACAATATGACTATATTTATTGCAGCGCATATGGGGGAAGAAGAGGGAGAGGTCTGTGGCGTCCCTGGCAGGATTCGAACCCGCGGCCCGCTGCTTAGAAGGCAGCCGCTCTATCCAACTGAGCTACAGGGACGCACTTAAGAGGTATGAAATTAAGTGTAGCAACAGGAAATATCGTGGTCAAGCAACCCGCGGATCTAGGGCATGCGCGTGGTCACGCGGTGCAAGCGAGGCCGTTGACCCGGCCAGACCTTCTGTATGCTGACTACTTCCAAGCCGTCCATATCGGACAGGGTAGTGAAGCGCCTCTGAATGGCATTGCCAACGGGCCTGCTCAGCAGCGCGCCCACGAAGATCGTGCCGACCACTAGAGGGAGCCGCTTCCAGCGCCCTTTCTTCTCCTTGCCCAGAATCAGCCGAGTCAGTACTCCGGAGAACAGCGCCGCGACTGCGATGTTGGTGCCACAATGGGGAGAAATCGCCATCTCGCTGTTCCCCATGTTAAGGCTGTCCAGGGCATCGCCCACAATGCGTCCAAGCTGTTCAGTGGAGAGATCGCCCACGATGAAGAAGCCCCAGGGCGTGGAATAACCCCCGAGCGGTCCACCAACGCCCTCTTCCAACATTGACGTAACGGTGGCGTGCTCAAGCGCATGGTTGCGCTGTACGTGCCTGATCGTCTCCCGAATCGTCACCGTTCAAATCTCCTTTTTATCTGTCTATCTGTCAGAATTCTGTACCGCAGTGGGTGTGTATATTTTACACCACCTGTCTCCAATGTGGTTAAATTGGATAGAAACCGCCTGAAAACATTTGAATAAGCTTGACAACCTTAGAAACCGCCAGAAAATTAGAGAAAAGTGTTGGAAAAGGCATTGACCCCTTGTATGGCGCAACGCTAGTATGTGTTCAATAGGTTAAACCAAAGCAAAAGTTAACCCCAAGGAGAGAGACAAATGAGGCGCAAGACCAAGAAGATGCTGGCAGTCGAAGAGAAATTCAATCAGCCGCTTGAGAAGCTCCTGCCCGAGCTGGTAACGGAGAACGGCCTATCCGCCACCGCCGACTACCTCGGCGTCAGCAAAGCCACGCTCGGCTACTGGCTCCTGAAGCTTGACATCATTGTTAGGCGGGTTGCCCTCGCTCCCGGGGAGACTCTGGAAGTCAAGCGCATTGGGTAGGTTGCGGCGAGGGATCACCTGCCTGGAGTGGGCAGTATATTGAAGCGACAAGAGCGCCGATTGTAATCGGCGCTCTTTTTCTTATGCCTCTATGGCGTTTTGTTTCTCAGGAAATTTGAAGCACGACGGTTTCTGCTGCGTTCTCGGCCTCGAATGTTCACCCGCCGATTCCTCCACTTGCTTACACGCTACGATTTGCGTCTGCCGTTGGGGGAGAATGAGGTATGGGCGACAGATAGAAAATGGCAACGGAACGCAGGGCAGGGCAAAATGACAATCCAGCGTCAGCGGCGCACGGCTTGCATCGCTTCTCGCTCCCGCTCTCTCTCTATAATTGCCCGCCGTTTGTCATACTGCCTGCGACCTCTTGCTACGGCGAGTTCTACTTTGGCTCTATGTCGCCTGATGTACAGACGTAGGGGCACTAGCGTCAGGCCGCGTTCTGATACTTGCCGCGTCAATCTGGTTATCTCGTCCTTGTGCAGCAGCAGCTTGCGCGGGCGTGTGGGTTCATGGTTGTTGCGAGATCCGGCTGAGTATTGCGCTATGTGCATGTTCACAAGCCATATCTCTCCGTCTTCAGGCTTGCCGTATGCGTCGCTGAGGTTCACACGTCCTTCACGGATCGCTTTGATCTCTGTGCCGGTGAGCACTAACCCCGCTTCCACGGAGTCCAGGACATCATAGTTTCTCCGCGCGCGGCGATTGTTGACGATAGTGCCGTTTTGCTTTTTCTGTCTCTGCTTTGCCCCACTACTCATGACGTCAGCCTCTCTAATTGGACGCGCTTGCGTTTAGCTGCGCTTCCAAAGTCTCAATCGCCTTTTCGAGCTGCCTGATGTCCTCCTGCTGTGCATCGCCGTGCCTGATCTCGACATCAGGCTCAAGTCCGTTGCGGTCGATGACTCTGCCATCCGGCGTGTACCATCGCGCGAAGGTCAGGAACAGTCCGCCTCCATTCTCAAGCTGGCGAAGGATATTGACGCTGCCCTTGCCGAAAGTCTTCCTTCCTATTACGGTGGCACGATCATGGTCCTGGAGCGCGCCCACGAGTATCTCGCTCGCGCTCGCGCTGAACTGATTCGCGAGAATGACCATGGGCACCGTTTCAAGCAGGTCATTATTCTCTCGATCAACCCAGTCCTTGCGATTGCCCTCACCATCGACTTCATAAAGAATCAAGCCGTCATCAATGAACAGGCTCGTGACATCTATCACCGAACTCAACAACCCTCCGGGGTTGTCTCGCACATCAAGCACAATGCCTTCCGAGCCGGCATCCAGAGCCTCGCGTATTGCCTCGGACAGATCGTCCATCGTATCTTCATAAAAGTTGGTAAGCCTAATGTGTGCCACGCGACTGCCCGGCTCGCTACGGAGTATTACACTTTGCAATGGTATGACACCGCGCTCCACATCAATTACAATCTTCTCCACACTGCCGACATGCTGCACAAGTAGGCTCACCACGCTGCCGCGCGGCCCACGAATCTTTGACACCGCTTCGATCAGGCTCATCCCCACGATGCTCTCACCGTCCACTTCGAGGATTGTGTCGCCGGGTCGTATCCCGGCCCTCTCCGCGGGACTGTCCGCTATTGGTGCAACCACTACAAGCCGTCCGTCGGCATTCATAGACACGTGTGCGCCGATGCCCTCGAAGCGTCCGCGAATGTCTTGGTTCTCGATGCTAAACACATCAGGACTGACATAGTTCGTATGCGGATCGCCCAGAGCCACAAGCATTCCTCTGATGGACGCTTCCGTGAAGATCTCGGGATCGAATGTCGCTCGGTCAACAAGCTCCGCCGCGAGCATTGACCAGACCTGCCACACAACGGCGAGTTCTTCAGGAACGCCCTCCGGCACTTCGAGTGGCTTCTCCTGGGGAATAAGCCCGGGAAGTAGGGGAGCGTCCGGAGCCGCAGTCTCGCTGGAAGGGCGCGGCGGCATCGTCTCCACTGCCGAGGTTCCCTTGTCGCTCGACGCATAGGAAGTCGGAGTCTCGGCAGGGACGATCCTTGCAGGCTCAGTTGATGAAGCGGGCATTGCCGTACTTTGGACCGCAGAGGCGGGAGGAGATTCCGAAGTTGCCGGAACCGGTTCTCCGGCATCCATCTGACAGGCGACGGACGTTAGTAGGGCGACGCCTGCCACCAGCATGCTCCATCGTCTGAATAGTGACAAATATAACAATTTCGCTCACCTTACCGAATGGACATTTAGCCAAAAAAGGGACCCTGTTGACATTCACGATCGCCGACACACATCTTCCCCATAAGGACGGAACTCCCAGATAGGAATTGGGTCAGGGATTGGGAAAGTGCAGAGATGCGCTGTGAAAGCGCCGCTTTTCGGCGCTGTACGTTGGCGAATCACCTTGGAGTCAAGAATGTCAG
>JAGGDZ010000335.1 GCA_024648655.1 Chloroflexota bacterium
AATGGCCTCTGCGGTTGATGCGCTGGTGTCTAACAGGAATGCCACCGCGACATCCCGCTGGACCTTGTTACGCCGCCAGTAGAACTTGTCGCTGGGGCTTGCGCCGGTCTTCATATCCACGAAGGCTTCAATGATGTCGTCAATGTCAATCTCTTCTCCATCTTCGAGCTTGCGTACCTTGCGGAACATTTCCGGCACCATCATCTCGAACTGGCGGCGAATCTGCGTCACCAGCGTGCCATAGTTGCCGAGCGTGTTCCCGTAGTATGAAGGGTCGCCCTCCTGCATCGTCTTCTGACGCACGATGCACCACCGCGGCTTGTAGTCATCCGCGCGGAAGTCCCATTCGTCATAGACGAACGTCTGAGGCTCGTTTGCCTCTAGCTCACCGCCGTCCTCATCGACATGCACGAGGGGACCCTGACCGAATTCAGGGGATTGCGGCGCATCCACTCCGGCTTCCTTCATCAGGTTGTTCGCCATCGTGTTGCTGGACTGCTGGATTTCGCCCTGTACTGCCTCAAGTTCAAGCTCTGCGCTGTTTTGAAGAAGTTCTTCAAGCATTTCCTGTGTGATGGGCTCACCACTCGCCTCGCCACCGGGTTCGTCCTGCTGCATACGAAGCTGTTCAAGGAGTTGGACGAGTTCAGGCTTGAAATCGCCGCGGAAGTCCACTTCCTCGCTCGCCTCGTAGTCTTGCTCGCCTTCCGGCCGCATCTGCATCTCCATGCCCTGCGCTATCTGCTGGAGGAGCGACTCCATTTCGTCGGGATCAATGTAGTCCTCTTCCATTTCATCGGACATGTCCAGGTCTTCCCAGTCTTCCGGGTCGGCCTCTTCGTTGGGAATCTGAGATATGATAGCGTAGATTCGTAGGGTAGCTTCGGCGGTATCTTCGACCGACGCTTCGGGATTGAGCACCTGTCTCATAATCCGACCGATCTGCCGTGCTTCTTCCTTATATTGCTCAGGCGCGGGCAGGCCTTGGTATTGCTGTAGGCTGAGCCTGACAAGAAACTCGACCATCGCCTGGCGCATAGGAAGCTCGGTGATGTTCGGGCGACTTGCCAGGGAGTCTGTCTGCACCTGAGTGTACGGGCTTCGGATTCCACGATATTCATGCTTTACGCGGGCGTCAAGGCGTGCTTCTTCTACAACTGTGTAGATGTCGAGTGCGAGCTTGCGGTCGTCGAAGAGGTCGAAGAAACGTTGGACGTCTGTTGCCCAAGTTTTCTCGAGAGTCTCTTCGTCCATTCCGGACGATTGACCATTTTCCCTACCAGATGTCGCCACTGCCCTCTTGCTGGCGAGGTCATCGCGCAGGTCGTCGAACATTGCGGAAGGTTTGTCGAACGCGAATCGGAAGCTGCCGAATTCGAGACGCGCGACCTGATGAGTTGAAACCACCTTAAACCAGTTAAAATTCTGCAATTTAGTCAGGTAGCGGTCAACCAAATTGGGCAGGAATACGGTTGTGCCTTCTGTAGTGGGGGCTTCGCTGGACACCCAGCCGATGTTCTTCTCAGCGAGTTCGCCGCTCTCCGACAGCTTTATTTCTGCGCCGGCGAGGCCCCGGCAGTACATCTCCATTACGTCCTTGATTCGGACGAATTCCACGCCGGAAGACAGGGTTTCAAGCATTTCCTCTGAGCGGGCAGACTCTATCTTGAAATAAGCCAAGCCGCCGTCGCTGTTCTGCTGGAGGATGTTCACGCCCTCAGCGTACCATTTTTCGAGCTGATTCATTGTGAGCTTGTCGAGAGCCTGAGGGCATGCCTTTATAAACTCCGGAACAGCAGGCGCGGAGCGCGTCATAAGCGCCTCAGCCATGCCGAGAATCTGCTCGTGTTCGTGAGTGTCAATCTGGGCGAGTGCGTTAGATGTCTCAAGCATGACGCTAGGTATATTCATCCCGCCGCTATGCACGAGCTGTTCGGAAAGATTCAGAAAGCGCATACGTTGTGTGCCTTCGATGCGCGGAAGCGCGCGCGCGCCCGACTCGAAGAACGCCTTTATTTCGCGCCAACCGGAATCAACCAAGGCAGACGCCATGTTGATAAAGGCTGCCCTATCCTCACTGATCATCGGGAAGAGCTGCTGGCCAAGTGTGAGACAGTCGGACGCCAAATCATAGGAGCGGTGGGAGAGCGCATCAAGGAATTTGGCGAAGCGTTCCATCTCCGGAAAGCTAAGGTCTTCGAGCAGCGCGGGGCTGGACTGGAAGAATTTGCAAGCCAGAGTGCTGGACTTCCAGGTGCCCTTGTAGAGGCTGCGACCCAGATTGGACCAACTTTCGATGTGGCGGGATCGAAGCTTGCTCATTGTGCCGGGGCTTGCCTCGAAGTAGGCTGCCGCGAGTGTGGGAGATTCCACGCAGAGTGCCTTGCCGCATTCCGTCCACTTAAAAAAATAGTTGAGCGGCATAAATCCGAGCACTTTGGAGCTGACCTTGTAGAACTCGGCGGCTGCCTCCCAGGAGCGAACGGTTTCCTGTGCAATTTCAAGCCCGGCGCCTGCCCACTCTCGCATTTGCGCGTCGGTGAGGTTTGGCGGCATCTGTTCGCGCGCCCTGTCGAACTCATCAACTACGGAACCCGGATATTTCCCCAGCTCGGCTCTGATGTCGTCTAGTGTTGCCGCCTGATTGTTCAAGGCAATGCCTCCTAGCGAGGGACTTCGATAAGTCGCAAGAATCTATCAATTACGCGCGCGGTAGCTCCAAATATGATATGCCCGCTGTA
>JAGGDZ010000458.1 GCA_024648655.1 Chloroflexota bacterium
GCGGACTGGTGGCAAGCACTGTTATGTCGCGGAGACAAGCGACGACAGGATCGTTGGCTTTGCTTGCGGCGGTCCAGTGAGAGAAGGCTGCGATGCTTACGAGGGTGAAGTTTACTCGATCTACCTGCTTGAGGAGTACCAGCACGGAGGACTGGGGCGTCAGTTGTTGTTGTCAACGGCAAAACGGATGAAGTACGACGGCATTGAATCGATGCTGCTGTGGGTGTTCGAGAAGAATCACGAAGCGAGGGGATTCTACGAATATCTGGGAGGCGAGTTGATAGGGAGAAAGGAAATCAGAATCGGCGCATCAGATTTGGTTGAAGTGGCATACGGTTGGAAAGACATCCGAACGCTTGCTAGCTAGAAACCGAAACCAAGCGGATCCTCGTCAAATTCAAGGTTTTCAAGCGCTTCCGCAGCAGCTTCCGTGAGTGCGTCATCGCCGATCTCGACGGCACGCCGCAGCGCGAGCTTCGCCGTTGGTCCGCCGATGTTGCCCAGTGCGATCGCCGCCGCGCACTGAACCTCAATGTCCTCGTCTTCTATTAGCGCGGCAATCTGAGGTATGGTCGATTCCCCGCCGAGGAGCCCGCAGGCGTTCGCCGCTTCATAGCGTATCGCCGGGTCGATCGCGTTCAGCTCGCGCAGCACGATTGGCAGCCAGTCGCTGTTCGAACTGCGCCCCATAGCATATATTGCCGACTGTCGCATGGTAGAGTTTGCGCTCTCGTATGCTGCGCGCACTATATCCGAAGTTTCTTGAGTATCAAAACTTCCTACTGCCTCAATTGCCCGCCTCAGGACGCCCTGATCCTCGTTCATGCGGGCAATTACCGCAAGCAGGGCTTCGCGAATTCTATGCTCGTCCCTGGGCATGAGCTTGCCTTGCTGAGCGAGATCAGCAAACTGAGACAGCGTAATTGCTGCTGCCTCGCGGACTTTCGCCGATGGGTCGTCCTTCAGCAGGCCTATGAGCGGACGGATTATCGCGCGGTCGTCCGTCTCCAGCAGCCCGCGCGTCGCCTGCTCACTGACGAGTTCCCACTCGTCCGACAAGCATGTACGAAATATGGCGCTGAAGTCCAACTCAAGATTATCCTCGCTGAGTTCAAGCAGAGCTGCCAGCACTTCCCGCCTGCGCTCCCTGCCGACACCCCGCCACAGCCTGCGGAAGTCGTGCGTATCTTCTCTTGTCAGGCTGGACAGTTGGAGCAGCCCGGATCGCCTAACGGGGCTTGATTCGTCCCCTAGCTCGGCGATGTATGTGTCAAGTGTCATTCACCGTCTCCAGCACAATTCCTATTTCATACTTGTTTCATACTTGTCGCTTTCCTCAATTTGAGATTAAGTGAGCGCCTGAAAATCTGTCAAGTAAAAAAGTTCGGGCACCCGCAGACAAATGGCGAGGACGCCGGAAACATAACCTCGGCGTCCGCACTCGTCTATAATGCCTTAAGTTAAATTACCTGCACATCGGGTCAGTTAGTTGTTTTTGGCGCTCTGCTTGACACTCTACACCCTCACCCGTACCATTCCACGCGATAGGGCTTTCCTCGTCGTTCACCGTTTCCCTGCAATCCGCACCTAAGGAGGCAAAGCATGGTTGACATTATCATTCACGGCGGTCAGGTAGTAACCCCGGGCGGAGTCGGCAACTTCGACATTGCCATCCATGGCGAGAAGATCGTCGCCGTTACCGACCCCGGAGGAATAGACCTCGAAGCCGAAAAGCGTATCGACGCGGCCGGAAATATAGTCATCCCTGGCGGTATAGAACCGCACGCGCACATCGGTGGTCCTCGACAACCGGAGCGATCGGGCGCCGAGCCTGTGTCGCTTGCCGCCATCCATGGCGGCACTACTACGGTTCTCGACTTTGCAAACCAGGTGCCCGGACACGACTTGCATCATGCGCTTGGGGAAGCCGCAGATCGCTGGCGTGGCAACGCCTACACCGACTACTCGTA
>JAGGDZ010000347.1 GCA_024648655.1 Chloroflexota bacterium
CTGACACTGGGGCATGCGCCGGCAAGCTCTCTGGACGAACTTGTGCGGGTTACGAAGCCCGGAGGAGTGGTTGCTTTCACACTGCGTCCGGACGTGTACGACCAGAACGGATTTCGCGAGAAGCAGGAACAACTGGTGTCCGAGGGCAGGTGGGAGCTTGCGGAGGTTACCGATGAGTTTCACGGGTTGCCGAAGGGGGAGCCGGATGTGCTGTTTCAAGTCTGGGTGTACAAGGTCAGGGTGTGATGCGCGATACCATTACTGAAACCGCCGCAGACTTCGACGGAGAAGACGACAGGTGGCGCTTTTCGTGGGAAGACTTGCCGGCGGCGAGCGGCAACCTGCCGGGAACGGGCGGCGTCCTGCGGGCAAGCGTAGAAGACTTCAGAGTTGAAGAGATACCCAGCTACCTGCCAAGTGGCGCGGGAACGCACGCCTATGCGTTCATCGAGAAACGTGGAATGACCACGCAGGAAGTGGTATCGGCGCTTGCGGACGCGGGCGTACCTCGCGGAGCAGTAGGCTTCGCAGGACAGAAGGACAAGTACGCGGTAGCTCGCCAGTGGGTCAGTGTGCCTTCCGACCACGCGCCGGCGTTTCAAGCTCTGGACAGTGTAGTCGGCGTGTCGGTGCTGGAAACATCGCGCCATAGAAACAAGCTGGGTCTTGGACACCTACGCGGTAACCGATTCAGCGTGCGAATCCGCAAGCCGCGCTCTGACTGGGAGACGGTTGCCGAGCCAGTTCTGGCACGCCTACGACAGGTTGGCGTTCCGAACTACTTTGGGCCACAGCGGTTCGGCAGCTTCAACACCAACATTGCGGACGGGCTGCGCCTCATCAGGGGCGAGAAGATGCGCATCGACCGCAGGATGCAGCGATTCTACAAGTCGGCGCTACAGTCTCACCTATTCAACCGACTGCTCAAGATGCGAATGGAGCGCGGACTGTACGAGGCTGTGCTGACGGGCGAAAGGGCGCAAAGGCACGACAGTGGCGGTATGTTCGTGGTAGATGACGGGGAGTATGAATCTGAACGGGTGCGGCGATTGGAAATCAGCGCGGCGCTGCCTCTGTTCGGACGCAAAGTGCGAATCAGCAGCGGAGATGCCGGCTTGCTGGAAGAGCGGGTGCTGTCAGAGCTAGATCTTGAATATGCACAATTCCGTAGCATACCGGGCGCGCGGCGCATCAGCAGGCTGCGACTAGACGACGCGGCGTTGACGCCCACCGATGACGGATACGTCCTGGGATTCACCCTGCCAAAGGGCGCTTACGCGACAAGCGTGATGCGGGAACTGATGAAGGCCTAAAGCATCGCCTCGTTCAGTGTTACGCCGAATCCGGGCATATCCGACGGCGATATGTAGCCGTCAACGGGCGCAGGCTCATCGAACCATAGAATGTCCCGCTCATCCCGGATGTGGTCGGAATGGTACTCCGCGAGGTCGGCGCAGGCAGAACCCGCTATCAGATGCAAACCCCAAACTTCCCCACCCCTGTGCGGAGCGACAGGCACTCCGTACTTCTCCGCAATCTCCACGATACGCACGCCCTCCGTGATGCCACCGCACCATGTGATGTCAGGCTGCCACAAGTCCATTGCCCCTGCCCTCGCGATCGCATCGAACCCGTGTCGTGTAAACTCGTGCTCGCCTCCGGCAATAAGCGTTGGTTTTACGGCGTCTATTAGCGCGGCATGCCCGTCAAGGTCATCGGGCGTCAGCACATCCTCGAACCAGTAGAGGTTGTAATCTGCAAGACGCTTCCCCATCTCCAGCGTAACGTCGGCGTCCCAGGACATATACACATCGACCATCACGAGCGCGTCCTCTCCGAACACCTCGCGCACATGCGCCGCCGACCGAACTGCGGCGTCGTAATCGGCTTCTCTACCTGTCCAGCGGTGTCCGAACTTATTGGCGGTGTATCCCATATCTCGGTATCGCTCGGCATCCTCACCGGT
>JAGGDZ010000047.1 GCA_024648655.1 Chloroflexota bacterium
AGCAGGCGACGCTCATTCCGTCGGCGGATGCTATTGCTAATCCTATGGGGACCGCGCCGGGGTGGTGGGTGGAACGCGATGGGAGTGTGATCGTGGCGATGCCGGGTCCCCCGCGCGAGATACAGCGCATGTGGGCGCATGAGGTTGCGCCTCGCCTGAAGGCGCGAAATCCGGGAATAGCGATTGCTACACGAAATCTGAAAACCTTTGGCATTACAGAGGGCGGCTTGGACGAACTGCTGTCGCCGCTGTTTAACAGCGAGAATCCACTGCTGGGCATTTACTCGAAGCAGGATGGAATTCACCTGCGCGCCATCGCAACGGCGGCCACGGATGAAGAGGCCAGCGCGCTGATAGCTCCGATGGAGGCAGACATTCGCGCCACCATCGGCGACGATGCCATCTGGGGCGAGGATGACGAAACTCCGGAGTCGAAAGCGATCGAACTGCTCAGAGACGAAGGCTTAACACTGGCAGTCATGGAGGCGTTTACGGGCGGGTTGCTGAGCAATAACCTTACGGAGATCGAAGGAAGCGAAGCCGTACTCAAGGGCGGCGCGGTCGCAAGTGGCGCTTATTCCCCGGCCAGCATAGGCGTAAACGCAGGGATCGTCGAGAAGTATGGGCTTGCGAGTAGGGAGGCAGCACAGGAAATGGCAAGGGCGGCGCGTCAGAACTTCGGAGCCGACATTGGAATTGGGATCAGTCCGCTTGCGCTGGAGTCCGCTAATGGGGGTGTGGTCGCAGGGACTTCGTTTATCGGATATTCGATGAATGGTCGGGCAGATTCGACCTCTGGGCACTACCCTACCCGCCGTCTCAGGATTCGTAGTCGCGCAGTGACGCATGCGCTGCTGGGCATGATTCGGTTCGTGCGCGGGTTACCTCTTGAGGCAGTTAGGCCGCGAAGGTGAGGGGTGCCTTCAGAGCTGTGACAAGGGAGCCTAGGACAGGGGAGCCCAGGACAGGGGAGCCTAGGACAGAAGAGAACTGAGCCGGCAAGTAGATGGCAAGTAGATATAGAGGGGCAACCGCTTATGGTTGCCCCTAGTTTTCACGACTTTTATTCAAGCAGGGCGCTTTTCTCCGACAGCTCGCTAGTTCCCTCCGAAAGAAAGGGCTAAATCTGTCGGCAGATGCTACATCGTGAGCTTCTTGTAGAGATAGAGGAGGCGGGAAGGTAGCTCGTAGATGTCGTCCAAGACTTCATAGCCCATGTCTGAGCACATTGTCTTGAGGTAATCGTGGCCGTTCTTGTCCACCGTGAGCGCGAAGGCGTTGATACCTTTGTTCTTTGCCTCGTCTAAAGCCATCTTGGTGTCATGAACGGCGTATTCCTTTTCGACGCCCTCGCGGCTGTAACCTCTATCTTGAGGCCTGCCGTCACTGATGAGGAACATCAGCTTGGTGCGCGCGTCCTGCTTATCGAGCTTGTATGTAGTGTGTCGGATCGCGGGGCCCATGCGGGTGGCGTGCAGGGGGGCGATACGGTCTATGCGCCTCTTCACACGGTCGGAGAAGTTCTCGTCGAGGTCCTTGATCGTATAGAATTCAACATTCTCCCTACCATAGCCCGAGAAGCCGTATATGCCGTAGAGATCACCAATGGCTTCGAGTGCGTTGATGAGCAAGACTATCGCCTCTTTCTCAACGTCGATGATGCGCTTATAGGAGCGGCGCATTGCTTCACCTCGGCGGGTACGCAGCCAGACCATGTACTCCACCGGGTCGTCGGGCGCGTCCCAGTCGTCGGTGTTCTTACGCGTATCGTCAATGGCCTC
>JAGGDZ010000028.1 GCA_024648655.1 Chloroflexota bacterium
AGATGCCGAAAATTATGAGTATTCCTACGGATATGCCCATGCCATACGCCTGAAGCTGGCCTGTCTGCACTTGGCGTAGGGCAGTGCCGGTGTTGGCGCCGAGCCAGCCGCAGAAGTTGGCAATCTTGTCCACGACGGACTTGTCCACCCAGTCGAGCGCGTAGCATATGCCATTGTAGAAGATATATTTTACAAAAACGGTTTCATAGAGTTCGTCCATGAAATACTTGCGGTAGAGCAGGGTGTGAACCGGGCGCAGGGCGCGTCCCATGCTTTCGGGCGAGATGGCGCGCGAGATGTACATAAGGTAGGCGAAACCGATGCCGGCAAGGGCGACAATCGTCGAGATCGCAGCAATCAGAATGTTGAACTTAGCGGTCTCCACTTGGACTGCCGGGTTGTAGTCGAGGAAGTGCGACATCCAGTGTGCCGGGATAACTCCCAAGTCGAATATGGAGTTGGCAAGGAAGCCGGCTACTACGGCGGGCACCGTAAGGATTATGAGGGGCAAGACCATAGTGGCGGGCGATTCATGCAGATCGATGGGATGCTCTGCATGAGCGTCGGGGTCCCTGTCTGCGCCGCCCTTGAAGTTGCCGTGGAAGGTCATGAATACGGCGCGGAACATGTAGAACGCGGTCATGAACGCGGCAACCAGTGCGAGTATGAATACTATCATGCTGACCAAGTCGCCGTTACTGAAGGCATGGGTCAGGATTTCGTCCTTGCTCCAGAAGCCTGCGAGGGGAACTATTCCCGCGAGGCTGAGGCTGCCGATTATGAATGTGATGTAAGTCCTGGGCATGGCAACTCGGAGGCCGCCCATATAGCGCATGTCGAATGTGCCGGTGGCGTGGTTGACGCTGCCAGAGCCGAGGAACAAGAGCGCCTTGAAAAAGGCATGCGTGAACAAGTGGAAGATTGCCGCTCCGTAAGCGCCCGTGCCAAGCGCGAGCATCATGTAACCCAGCTGACTGACGGTGGAGTAGGCGAGAACGCGCTTGATGTCGTTCGCCACGAGTCCCATGGACGCCGCGAAAATAGCGGTGATGCCACCGATGATGGCGACTGTGTTCATCGCGGCTATGGACAGCTCGAATAGCGGGAAGAAACGGGCTACCAAGAATACCCCTGCCGCGACCATCGTGGCGGCGTGAATTAGCGCGCTGACGGGCGTGGGACCTTCCATAGCGTCCGGCAGCCATGTGTGCAATGGGAACTGAGCAGACTTGCCCATCGCGCCCGCGAAGATGCCCAAGGCTATCCACTGCGCGGCAACGACTCCGAGCAAGCCCATCTCGATGCCTTGGTATAGGTCCGTTACGACGAATACGTTCAAGCCCTGCGCGGCGAAGGCGTCGCCGTTGAAGAACAGGAATAGGATTCCGAGCAGGAAACCAAAGTCTGCGAAGCGCGTGATGATGAAGGCTTTCTTCGCCGCAGCCGCAGCCGCGGGGCGGTCGAACCAGAAGCCTATCAGCAGGTAAGAACCGAGTCCAACAAGCTCCCAGAATACAAATATCTGGATGAGGTTGTTGGCGAGAACGAGGCCGAGCATGGCGCAGGTGAAGAGCGACATGTAGGCATAGTAGCGCGCGTATCCAGCGTCTCCGTGCATGTATCCAACAGAGTATATTTGTACGATCAGGCTGACGCCGGTTACGATGACAAGCATGATAGCCGTAAGTGGGTCCATCAGAATGCCTACGGCGAAGTCGAACTCGCCGGCTCTAACCCAAGTGTGGACCGGGTAGTGGAGTTCGCCGTGCGCTGCTACGGCAGCAATCAATGCCCATAGAGACAGGGCGAATGACACCCCTATTGCTGCGATGGTGATGTAGCCTGCTGTCTGTGACTGTGCGCCCATGAACGGGCGGACGACGAGCGAAATCAGTGCGAAAGACGCGAGGGGCAGGAACAGGATTAGCCAAGCGGCTGCTTCGGGCATTGTCTAAAGCTTCCTCAGAATTTCGTCCGCGACATGCTCGCGGCCCTTGGGGACGAGCACGCGGAATGTTGAGCGTTCGCTCCAAGTAAGGATGTCGCCGTCAGGAAGGATTTTCGTGGGGAGACCGTCGCCTTCCAGCACGTCTTTCCACATCTGGGCGCTCATCAAGTTTGAGGCTTTCTTGTAATCAGTCCACATGATAGTCAGCCAGTCTTTCAGTTATTCAGTCGGCCAGTCGTTTTATGTTACTGCTTGAGTTCGGCGGCGTCGGATACGAAGATGCTGGAACGCTGTCGGAATATGGATAGTACGATGGCGAGTCCCAACGCTACTTCGGCGGCGGCGACCGTGATGATAAATACGGTAAAGACCTGTCCGGTGAGCAAGAATTGAACAGCCAGGTCGGTGGATGTAGGGTCCTGCACGATGGACGCAGGCACGATGTAGCGCGACATGGCGACCGCGCTGATGTTGACCGCATTGAACATCAGCTCGATAGACATGAGGACCGTGATGGCGTTGTTCTTCGTTATCGCGCCGTAGAGACCGATTGCGAAGATTATCGCGGCTACTATCAGGAAGCTTTCTAGGTTCATTCCGCTTTAACTCACAGGATGGACAGGATTGGCATAATCGGGAATTAACGCTCGCGGATTAGGGCGAGCGCGCCGATAAGGGCGGCTAACAGAACTACGGATGCTATCTCGAATGCGAGAACGAAGTCTCGCAGGAGCAGGTGCCCTATCGTTGGTATGGTGTTCGCGTACACCGCCTTGACGCTCTCAAGAGCGTCGCCTGAGATTGCGCCGCTTGCGATCGCCGTTTCCAAGGTGTTCCAGTTTGTGCTGAAAGCGACATAAATTGCCACCGCCGCGAACAGCGCGCAGAAAACAGCCATAGGCAGTCGAAACCTGTTGGACGGGCTGCCTTCCTCTACGTCGCGTGTCATCAGAATGGCGAAGATAATCAGCACGGAAATCGCTCCGACATAGACTAGTACCTGCACAACGGCAAGAAATTCTGCTCGAAGCAGGACGAACATTCCTGCTACGCCGAGGAAGGATACTATCAGAAATAGCGCCGCTCTGAACAGGTCTTTAAGCAGGACGACCGCCAGCGCCGCGACGATGCTCGAGACGGCGATTACCCAGAAGACGATGTTCGCAAGCAGGCTTGCTTCAGTGCCCTGACCCAGCATCAGCGTTCAGTCCACCTTTCTTCCTGCTGTTCCACGGTGGGCCGCTCGTGGCGTCCGGCCTCTTGCCATGGTATGTCGTCGTGCCTGTGAGGATGGTAGCCCTTGTCCTCGATTTGCGGGCGGAACCAGAGGCTGGGACGCTTGGGCGACTCGTTCAGCATCTGTTTGCTGATGACGAGATCCTGGCGCCGGTACTTGCCCTCCTCGAAGCCGCTGCCCATGTGGAGAGCATCGTAGGGGCAGGCCTCTACGCAGAGTCCGCAGAACATGCACCTGCCGATATCGATGTCGAAGACGTCTATGGAATACTTGTCGCCTTCCGGCACCTGCTCCCCGCCGGGGTGAGTTACGATACGAATTATTCCCAGAGGGCAATACTTCGCGCAGCTGGCACAGCCGGTGCATCGCTGCTCGTACCAGCTGAATTCCTCGCCTCGGAAGCGCCCGTGCTGGGGCATTCGGTCCGGAACGCTGACGAGCCCCACAAGCGACTTGAAGGCGGTGGCCGGCTCTTTGAGCACAAGTGAGAGGGCGCTGGTTTCGCGCAGTTTCGCCAATTCGATCAGGCTGACCTTGCGGTCAGGATACTGGTTGAGCGTGAACATTCGGCTCGGCATAACCAAGTTTTTCATGGTGATCCCGAGTCCTTTTAGCAGTCCGATTCCATACATGGTTAGTCTGCCTCCGCGTACATGTTTGCAAGAGGTGAGGGCTGCGGCGCGGGACGCTCCAACTTTCTTCCACCCAAGACATTGAACATCAAGAAGATGGCGGCGACGGTGATAACCCAGTTGACGGCAGCGATTATCCACATTCCGCGCGTTGATATTTGCCCGTCGCCGTCTTGGAAGAGCATAACCTCGATGGCTATGACGAAGATGTTAAGCAGGGCGAAGGTGAAAAGGCCCTTCCACGCGAATGCCATTATCTGGTCGATACGCAGTCTGGGCCAGGTCGCGCGCACCCAGAGCAAGCCAAATAGGACGATTACGACCTTGGCGACGAACCAGACCTGTCCGGGGATGGGATCGAAGCCGCGAGTTCCGCCGAAGAATAGTGCGACCGCGATGATGCTTGTTACGATGGGCGCCATGAATTCGGCAAGCTGGAAGATGGCGAACTTCATTCCGCTGTACTCGGTGTGGTATCCTGCGCCAAGCTCGGATTCGGCTTCAATCTGGTCAAATGGGGTACGGCTCATCTCGGCGGATGCCGCCGCCATGAAAACCAGGAAGCCCAGCGGCTGAACAAGAAGAAACGGAACAGTCTGCGCCTGTACGATGTCGTACAGGGAGAGTGAGTTGGCAATGAGGACAACGCCGACGATTGCGAGCGCCATAGGAACTTCGTAGCTACAGAGCATCGCCACGCCGCGCATGGAGCCGAGCATCGCGTACTTGTTTCGGGATGCAAAGCCTGCGGCGAGCACGGCGACCGTGTTCAGAGAAGTTACGCCGATCAGGAATAGGACGCCGACATTGAGCCTGCCAAGGAAGGTGTTCTCCCCGAAGGGTATTACAGCTATTGTGAGGACTGTGGGCGCGAACAGAACAACGGGCGAGAGTGCGAAGACTATCTTGTCGGCAGCCGCCGGTGTGGTGTCTTCCTTGACGATGAGTTTGATGACATCGGCGAAGGGCTGAAGCAGGCCGAATGGGCCCCAGCGATTGGGGCCCAGCCTAGCCTGGAATCTGCCGATGGTGCGGCGCTCGAACCAGGTGTAAAGCGCCGTGGAAAGGACCATCGCGTTGATGACGATGAATGCCAAGACTCCACAGGTGGCGGCATAGGCGAGCCAACTCGGCAGGAGCAGCGCGAAGAGGCTGTATATGCCGTGAAAGCTGAGGATGCCGGTTTCGGAGAAATCTATCATCTGTTGGTCTTTACTTGTTCCAAGCTTCGGTTATCTGCACTTGTAAATTCATCAGTAAGTGGTTCGAAAGGCTCACCACGAACGGGTTTTCGATTGCTACCTGTCCACTTCGCCGAGCACGATGTCGATCGAACCGAAGATGATGATGAGGTCGCTCATCTTCCAGCCGAGCAGCATTTCGCGCAGGGGCGTGATATTTATAAAGGATGGAGCGCGTACATGGCAACGGTATGGCGCGATGCCGCCGTCGCTGACGAGATAGAAGCCCAGCTCGCCCTTGGGTGATTCGACCGCAGCGTAGGCGTCGCCTATGGGCGGCCTGATGAAATAGGGCGCTTCGGCTCTGATGGAACCTTTCGGAATGGCATCGACGCACTGCCGGATGATGCGGATGCTCTCGCGCATCTCCTGAATTCGAACGATGTACCGGTCGAAAGTGTCGCCAAGTGCGCCGATAGGGATGTCGAAATCCACACGGTCATAGATCTCGTAAGGGTCTGCCTTTCGTAGGTCCCACTCCACACCGGCGGCGCGTAGCATGGGACCGGAGACGGAGAAGTCGATAGCATCCACGTCGTTGAGGAGACCGACTTCGCGGGTGCGCGTCAAGACGATTTCGTTGCCGGAGATGAGGCGCTCAAGCTCGTCGATGTATGTGGGCATGTTGTCGGTAAAGTCTTGCAGAGCGCGCCAGAACTCATCGGGCGCGTCCTGGAAGACGCCGCCGGGCCGCATGTAGCTTAGCGTGATTCGCGCGCCGCAGAGCATCTCGAACAGGTCGAGAATACGCTCCCGCTCGCGGAAGCAGTACATGAGCGGCGTTGCGAGCGCGCCGAGGTCGTTGAGCAGGAAGCCCGTAGCCATCAGATGACTTGCGATGCGTTGAAGCTCGGCGCTGATGACACGAATGTACTGCGCCCGCTCAGGCACTTCGATGCCGGCAAGCTTTTCGACCGCGCGGACATAAGCGAGGTTGTTGGACATGCTGGCGATGTAGTCCATTCGGTCGGTGAGGGTTACAATCTGGACATAGGTGCGTCCTTCGGCAAGCTTTTCAGAGCCGCGGTGTAGGTAGCCGAGAATAGGCTCGACATCCACGATAACCTCGCCGTCGAAGGTGACGCGCAACCTGAACACCCCGTGAGTGCTGGGATGCTGTGGGCCTAGATTTATGGTGACCGGCTCGGTCTTCAGGGTCATGGGTTTATGTTCTTTCGTGGAGCGTATATTGCTATTTCAACGGTCTATTGTCAAAAGATTTTTGGACTCCTGCCCTCTCAGGAATAACGGTTTCCTTACGGGTCTTGCCCGAGGTAGTCTTTGCGTAGAGGATGCCCCGGGAATCCTTCCCAGAGCAGTATGCGCTTGAGATTTGGGTGTCCTTCGAAACGTATGCCAAAGAGGTCCCAGACTTCGCGCTCCTGGAAGTCCGCGCCGCGCCAAACATCACAAACCGAGGGGGCGGTGAGTTCGTCCCTGCCGTAGCAGTTAGCCTTGAGGATTATACTTTGGTTGAACTTCAAGGAGACGAGATGATACACCAGTTCGAAGTGCTCAACATAGTCAACGGCGGTTATGGAGGATAAGAAAGAGAATTCCAGTCCTTCCGTGTCTTTGAGGAAGCGCGCAACATTCTGAATTGATGAGAGTTCAATACGGACATCGCCGTCGTGCGATTCTACAATCGAACCGGGCAGCTCTGCGTTGATCCGCCTTGCGACATCCGCCCCAGCAAGAGATTTAGTCATAGGCAGTCTATTCTCACTTCTCGCGGGAGATCGAGTACCGCTTGATTTTCTCGTGCAGCTGCATGATGCCGTAGAGCAGCGCGTCGGGCCTTGGAGGACAGCCGGGCACATATACATCGACCGGGATGATGTGGTTTACGCCGGGCACTACGCTGTAGCTGCCGTAGTAGGGTCCACCGCTGGTAGCGCACACGCCCATAGAGATAACCCACTTTGGCTCCGCCATCTGGTCATATACACGCTGGATAGCAGGCGCCATCTTCCAAGTAACCGTGCCGGCGATGATTATAAGGTCTGCCTGACGAGGCGAGGGCCTGAAGGCTTCCATGCCGAATCGGGCAAGGTCGAAGCGGGACATCGCACTCGCCATCATTTCAAAGGCGCAGCATGCAAGACCGAACGAGAGGGGCCAGACAGCGGACTTCCTGCCCCAGTTCACAAGGGCGTCTATGGAGGTTACGGCTATGTTGCGCTCAAGGTCGTCGGGGACTTCAACGACCGGCTCGGCGAGCATGGACGTGTGGGTCGCCTTGATATGGTTGATGACCTGACCTTCGTCTCTGTCCACGTCCCAAGTCTGCTCGTACAGAGGGATGATGAGGCCGGAGCTGCCCTGCGTGCCGATTTCAGTCATTCTAACTCCACTCAAGGGCGCCCTTGCGCCAAGCATACAGCCAGCCGACGACGAGAATGGCGATGAAGATAAGCATTTCGAGCAGTATAAAGACGCCGAAGTACCTGCTCATGTAGCCGAAGCTTGCCGCCCACGGGAATAAGAAAATCACCTCTACGTCGAATATCACGAAGAGCAGGGCAAAGCCATAGAACCTGAAGTTGAACTGGCTCCACCTGTCGGTAAGGGTCTCGAAGCCGCACTCGTAGATGCTTTCTTTGACGGCGCTGGGTATCTGGGGACGAATCTTGAAGAGCGAAAGCGCCCACGACATCATCAGCATGCCAACTGGGACGGCGACAGCTATCGCCGTGAAAATGGCTATGTAGCCGTATTGTCGGAAGTAGTCATCGAGCACTGGTGTCAACTCGCGCGCATTGGCGGAAGGCTTCTCTTTCTCGCCGTGAATATAGCATAGCGCCCAAGTTGATTGCAAGCGAAAGAGAAGGCAGGGAGCCTTACGGGTGGTGGATTAGGGCTTGGCTGGGGCAAGGCTTGTTCCATAGCCATTAACTATCGCCAATGTTCGATAGACTGCAATGTTTGTGGTGCAATAGAGCCAGATATCGAACGTCCGGAAGGGGTCATGTCATACAGGGCGACGTCAGAGCAGCCAGTTACGAGGTCCAGGTTGCGCGAAGGGCTATGACACTACGCTACAGATGCCGATATTGCAGACGTGCGAGCGAGTATGGCTAAGATGGAGACGCGCCTCCCTGAATGGGCGGCTGGTGACTGTTTTGAGCAATCGACCGCGCAGGCTTCGATGCGGTGATGGTCCGACGCCCTAACGCAGGCTTGGGGAATCATGTGTGTAATCTATTTCATGTGTGTAATCTATTTATGAATGGAAGTGGATAGATTTATCAGAGTTTCTGGATTATTGACATAGAATTGGGCACAATGCTACGCTGACTAGCGTCAAATTTCCATTATTGTGTGGCCCGTCGCAAGCATCCTCACACTAATCCCTGCGGAGTTATTCATGACCAATTCGCCTTCCGCAGATACCGTCCAAAAGCATCGCCCCGAACTGCCCGGCATGTTCAGCGAGTACCGTGCTGACATTGGCAATGCGCTGCGCGATGCGCTGGAAAATCAGGACCCTGTCTATAATCTGCTCCGCTACTACATGGGATGGGTTGACACGGAGGGCAACGCGACTAGTGGAACCGAGGGCAAGTACCTGCGTCCCACACTGTGTCTGTTCTCGTGTGAGGCTGTCGGAGGCTCTCGATGCTTGGCAATGCCCGCGGCCGCGGCAATGGAGCTCATCCACAACTTCTCGCTGATTCACGACGACATACAAGATAGGGATGAGACGCGCCACCATCGCAAGACGCTTTGGGCGATATGGGGCATACCCAAAGCATTGGTCGCCGGTAATGTGCTTCGCATCGTGGCTGACAGCACGCTGGACGACTTGCAGTCCGTGGGCGTGCCCTCAGGCAGAGCGCTGCCGGTTATAAGGCAGCTTACGCAAGCATACCTAGAAATGATAGAGGGACAGTACCTGGACATCTCGTTTGAGGGGCAGAGCGAGGTTGGACTCAAGCAGTATCTCGATATGATAGCTCGCAAGACGGGGGCGCTCATCCGCTGCTCCTTCACGATGGGCGCGCTGATAGGGTCGCAAAACATTGCCGATGCAAACGCATTCCGCGAGAGCGGAAGGGCGCTGGGCTTTCTATTCCAGGTGCGAGATGACGTTCTGGGAATATGGGGCGATGAAGAGAGTACCGGCAAGCCGGTGGGAGCGGACATCCGGCGAAAGAAGAACGCATTTCCCGCCGTGTACTCGATGTCGCAGGCGCGGGGTGAAGACAAGCGACACCTGCTCAGCATCTACGGCAAAAGTGAGTTGAGCGACACCGATGTCGAGGACGTGCTGCACATCATGGAAGTTCTGAATGTGCGAGAGCATGCGCACGCCCTTGCGGTGGAAGAGGCCGAAGTGGCGATGGAGGCACTTGCGGCTGTCGAGATGAACCAAAGCGCGCGGCGCGAATATGAGAACCTCTTGGAATTTCTGCTGCACAGGGAGCACTAAGGTTGAGGGAGCGCGGTTCGCCCTTCGGCAGGCTCAAGACCTCACCGTGAACGTATATCGGCGACATAAACGAATGCATGCCAGAGGGGACGTACAGGATGAACAGGATTTCCACTCCCATCCCAACCTTCCGGCATCAAGTGGGAGGGGTTTTTAATGGCAGCTGAACTCGAGCTTGCGTACAGTCACTGCCGGCGCGTTACGAGAGAGAATGCGCGCAACTTCTACTACACCTTCCGGCCGATGCCTCACGAGAAGCGGCGCGCGATGTACGCGGTGTACGCTTACTGCCGTCTGTGCGACGACATTGCAGACGGCGAGTTGCCGCTTGAGGCGAAGTATCGCGGATTCGAGCGGGTGCGTAGGAATCTGCAAGCCTGCGAACCATCCGGCGAGGACGCGCCGATGTATCGCGCGCTGCATGACACTGCCCGGCGCTTTGACATACCATATCGGTACTTTGAGGAGATTCTCCAAGGCGTTGAGATGGATATGGTGAAGAGCCGCTTTGCAAGCTTCGACGAGTTGCGGGAATACTGCTACAAGGTTGCTTCGGTCGTGGGCTTGGTGTGTATTCGGATATTTGGATTCGATGATCCCAAAGCCAAGGAATACGCGGTGGAGATGGGTCTGGCGATGCAGCTGACGAATATCCTGCGCGATGTGAAGGAAGATGCTGAACGAGGGCGCATATACATTCCGCAGGATGAGATGAGCCGATTTTCGTACACAGAGGCGGAGCTTGAGCGAGGCGCAATTACCGAAGGATTCAGGTCGCTCATGGCATATCAGGCTGAGCGGGCGCGCAGATACTTCGATAGCAGCAGACGGTTGTTTCCCCTAATTTCGGCGGATGCGCGAGCTTGCCCGAAGCTGATGCATGCGACATACAGTGGTATTTTGGAGCGGATAGAGCGGGCAGGATTCGATGTATTCGAGCGGCGAATAGGTCTGAGCGCAGGCTCGAAGCTGATTTTGCTTGCTCGGCTGTGGGGGGGCAGCCTACTACCTGCGATGCGGTTGCCACACGTCAAGAATTAAAGAACTCTATCTATTGTCTGTACAGCCCTGTGAGAGTGAAACAATGAAATGCATAATCGATACCGACCCAGGAGCAGACGACGTGCTTGCTCTGATAATGGCGCTGAACAGCCCTGATCTGGAAATTCTGGCGCTGACGACAGTGGAGGGCAACGCGCGGCTGGAACACACGACGGCGAACGCGCTGCGCCTTCTCGATTACATGGGGCGGACGGAGATTCCGGTGTATTCCGGCGAATCGACGCCGCTGGAAGGGGAGTTCCATCACGCCTATGAAGTGCATGGCGACGAGGGGTTGACGGTGCGGTTGCCGGATACGGAAACCAAACCCGCGCAAGGCGGCGCGATTGATTTCATCGTGGATACGGCGCTGGCGATGCCGGGAGAGGTTACGCTGTTCGCGCTGGGGCCTCTGACGAATGTAGCGCGGGCGCTGATGCGAGATGAGCGTGTGAAGGACGCTTTCGAACGGGTGTACGTCATGGGTGGACAGGGCGATGGTTCGGGGAATGTGACACCGTATGCGGAGTTCAATATCTGGGACGATCCGTACGCGGCGAATGTTGTGTTCGGGTCGGGTACCCCGGTTACGCTGGTGGGTCTGAACATCACCCGCCAGACTTCGATCGCGCGGAACGAAGAGGCATGGCTCACTGGGGATACGCCGGGCGAGATGCTCGCTGCGCAGGTCCTGGAGAGTTGGTTTGAGCTAGACGAGGCGGGGCATAGGTCGAGGTTCAGCATGCACGACCCTGTCACAATTATGGCGGCGCTCCGGCCCGACCTGATTCAAACACGGGCGGCAACGCTGACTGTAGAAACAGATGGCGAGCGTGTCGGAGAGATTGCCGCCGACTACGAAAGCGGCGGAAGCGTGGATGTGACAGTCGGAGTGAAGAGCGCGGAGGCTCTGGCATTCATGCGGGGGTTGTTGCGGGGGTGAGAAATTGGACATGACAAAAGAAGATTCGGCTCAAGATCGCAGTCACGAAAGCATCATCAACGATGCCCTAGCGCGTGTGCTTCGTGAGCGCGCCGGGCTCAATACCGCTGCGGAAACGCTGCGTGAAAGGGCGCGTCCGGACATTATAGTGCGTCTTGCGGAACTGATGGTAGCGTGGATGTGGCGGG